>DASQJI010000396.1:0-7480 GCA_035631175.1 Parafilimonas sp. | reverse complement strand
TCGTTTCTATTATTGCCTCGCACTTGCTCAAATATGTATGTATAACATCCATTCAAAAAAATTTTCGAGTGAGCTTAGATGAGTTATTAGTGGTTGGCGGCTTGCGCCACCGCAAAACAGGCGGCGCCGATCGCTCCTGCCATATCTCCAAAATGTGCTTTCAGTATCAAACAGCTGCTCCCTCCAGGTCGCCACTCGTACACCGATAAAAAATTTGCGAGCGGTTGAAACAGGTCATCGCCCGCCTCCGTAATACCGCCAGCCATGACCACACATTCAGGTGATAGAATATTGACCACGGAAGCGATCCCGATCGCCAATTTTCTAACAGACGAAAGCCAAACCCATCTTGCAAAATCATCGCCAAGTCTGTACGCTTCGAGTAAGGCGTGCGTGTCATTAAATTTTCCGAGCGATCGTTTTTGAATAGTACAGTTGCCAATTGCATCTTCGAGGCTCCCGGGCATCCCCGTTACATCAGGATCATCTTCATGGTTGATCACGGTGTGGCCGATATGTCCTGCTTTTTGAAAACTGCCCTGGTAAGGTTTGCCGTCGATAAGTATCGCTCCTCCAACTCCTGTTCCCAGCGTAAGCAACACCGCATTCTTTTTATTTTTTGCCGCTCCCAATTTCGCTTCAGCTATTAACGCTGCCACCGCATCATTTAAGACAAAAGTTTTGCGCTTAAGAAAAGATGACCAATCAAAGCCTTCAATTCCTTCTAAACGGCCCGGCATGTAACTGATGCACGAATTTTCCCCATCAGGAATTCCAGGCGCCGATATGCCAACAACAACATTCCGATCCCCGACCTTTTCCGCTAACTCGTCCACAGCCGTAAGTACCGTGTGTTTCCATGTTGAATCACTGCCATCTTTTGTGGGAGTATACGACTGTTGCAATACATTTCCATTTTCGTCAAGCGCCGCAGCTTTAATGCGGGTGCCCCCCAGGTCTATCCCTATTCCTACAGTCATGTCTTTAATATTGTCCTTCCGAAATGCTCCATCCCCCATCTACCGCGACCACCTGTCCGGTTACGAACCGCGCATGGTCCGATAAAAGAAACACCGCAGCACCATCCACATCACCTGGCATCCCGATCCTTCCGCCGTCCAACGGCTGTTTTGTTTTAATAAATTCCATGATCGCATCGTCGTGTACGGCGCGTTGCGACATAGGCGTTTCAATCAGCGAAGGGACGATCACATTGACGCGAATGTTGTACGGCGCATAATAAGCGGCTATAGACTTGCTGAAACCGACGACCGCAGATTTTGCAGCCGCATATGTATGAGTAGCAAAAAATTTAGGCGAAGGAGAGAAGCCGAGTATCGAACTTATATTTAATATCACCCCGGCGCGGTTGTTTTCCATGAAATGCTTTATCGCTGCCCTGTTCGACAACATGAGGGAAGTTAAATTGATCCGCAAAGTTTTCTCCCATCCTTCAAGTGTAATCTCATGCAAAGGGCCGTCGCCAAATCTCCGGCCACTTCCGCCGGCGACATGGTATATTCCATCGAAGCTTCCAAATGTATTCACACACGCTTGTATCGCTTCTTCGGCTGTTGTCTCATTCGTTGCATCGCCCGTTTTTACCAGGCCATTGTCACCTAATTGTTTTTGTGCTTCTTCAACATGTTCGGCATTTTTTCCAACGACAACCACTTTAGCTCCTTCTTTAATGCAGGCCAACGCTGCCGACAGGCCCATCCCTGCGGTACCGCCAACGATAACGAAGCTTTTATTGAGGAGCCATTCGCTCATCTAAATAATTCCTTTCTTGGGTGAAATTATATATTCTGGCTCTAATTAAATTTTTGGAGACCGTCTAAAAAAATCCCCCGCCCCCGATATCGGCGCAGTTGGGAACCATACCAAAACACCGTATCCAGCAAAAAATGCCGGATGTTTTTTTCAAATAAAACCACGCGGCTGTGATCGATGCCAGGATTTTTTTTTATTAGCTTTGTTCATATTAACCCTGCTCCGACGACGATTGACATTACGATTGCTCACCTAATAATGTAACCAGCTGATGAAATATCTTTTCACAAGAACTTGTTCACTGGTAGTTCCGCTTCTCTTTTGTTCCGTGCTAAATGCGCAAACGCGCAGCGTTTCAGGAAACGTGGTCTCCGTGGCAAATGGAACTCCCGTAACAAAAGCGACCATACTTGTTAAGCAGGGGTCTAAATATTTTGCAGCAGCGGATGACGGCAGTTTCACATTAACCATTCCCTCTGATACCGCAACGATTGTCGTGACTGCAGTCGGCTTTACGTCAAAAGAATTTTTCATCGGCAAGACGGACGACAATATCGTTGTTCGTCTCGATGAAAAAAACAACGACCTGGATGAAGTTGTTGTTGTTGGTTACAGCGACAAAAAACGAAGCGAGCTCACCGCATCGATCGGCGTTGTAAAAGGCGATAAATTAAGAGACGTTACGTCAAATGATGTGGGTACGCTTTTACAGGGAAAAGTTGCAGGACTTGAAGTAATAAACAGCAGCGGTGTTCCTGGTTCTGCAGCAGAGATCCGATTGCGCGGCATCTCTTCAGTGAATGCAAGTCAAACACCATTGTATGTTGTCGACGGCATCATAGGCGGAAATTTCGATCCGAACGATGTGGAAAGCATCAGCGTGTTAAAGGATGCAGCCGCAACGGCGATGTACGGCTCACAAGCGAACGCAGGTGTAATTGTCGTCACAACAAAAAAAGCACGCAGTGGTAATGCGAATTTTGAGGCGAAGATCACGGCCGGCGTCCGAACACCCGACTACGGCAGCATGGACATGATGAGCGGAAGCCAGCTTTACGAATATCAAAAAGAATTTTACCGCGATTATATTCCATCCGACACCGGCAACTCTCATAAAATTGACCTGCTTAAATTTTATGCTGAAAGGCCACCAGAACTGCAAAACCAAAATTACAGTTGGCTCGACGCGATCTTCAGCCCTGCCTTTGTTCAGAATTACTATGTGTCAGTTTCAGGCAAGACAGACAAAAATGACTATTACGTTGGATTGAGTTATTACGATGAGAACGGAACGTATCGCAACACGAATTTTCAGCGCGTTAACGTGCGAGCCGGGCTTGGTTTGCATTTCAGCGATAAAGTATCATTTACAAACAGCATTAACATCAGCGGCGTAAAAGGCAAGAGCTATGATTACAATGACATTTATTATGCATACCTGAATATGCCGTGGGACAATCCTTACGACAGTACAGGTAATCCAATATATGTAGACGGCAACAGTACTTTCAAATGGTGGTCGCGGGATAAAGTAAATCCATTGCATACGATCGAAAATTCCGACCATCCGTACCAGGGCTTCGATGTTAACTATGATGCGTCACTGAATGTTGGCATCAATAAATGGCTCAGCTTTTCGAGCACGAACAGATTTGCAGCAAGCTACAGTAAAAGTACAACGTACTATTCTCCAACTGTCGCGGGAGAATATCATGGCAGCGGCTTCCTTGACGAGCAGGATATTGCAAACTATGGAGCAACCTTAAACAATCTCTTCAAATTTACTGTTCCTCATGGCAAGCACAATATCACCGGATTAGCAGGCGTGGCTTATGAAACGGGACGAACCGAATTTTTGGGTGGCAGCGGCAGAGGCTTGCCGGTTGGTTTAAAAGTATTGAATGTTGTATCAAATAACTTGAGCGTAAGCGGATCATATGATGAAGGGTCTATCCTTTCTTTTATCTCGCAGGCGAACTATAGTTATCTCAACAAATATTTTCTCACGGCTTCATACCGGTTAGATGGTTCAACTGCGTTTCCTAAATCGAAGCGCTGGGGCTCGTTCCCCGCTATTTCTGCGGGATGGCTTGCGAGCAATGAAGATTTCTTAGCAGGAAATGATGTGATCACTAACCTCAAATTAAGAGCAAGCTACGGGGTTACGGGGACTGAGGACATCGGTGCTTCCCGTTATCTCGGGCTGTATTCTCTTTCCACACAATACAACTCGCAGCCGGGCGCCGTACCGCTGCAACTGCCAAGCCCGAACTTAACATGGGAAAGCAAATACCAGTTGAACATCGGGGCAGACGTGAGTTTCTTTGATCGCGTCGATGTTACGGTAGACGTATATCATGCGTTGACAAAAGATCTGTTACTCCAGGTTGCACAGCCGCTTTCAGTTGGATTTGAACAGCGTTGGGAAAATTCGGGTGAGATCGATAACAAGGGCATTGAGCTTACGATCGCATCAACAAATATTCAAACAAAAAATTTTTCATGGGTCACAAATTTTAATATCAGTTTCAATTCAAATAAGCTGAAGAACCTGCCGGCAACATTTGTGAAAACGGGAGAATGGGCGATCTCGGAGATCTATCGCAACGGCGGAAATTTGTACGAATTTTTTATGCCGGTCTACTTAGGTGCTGATCCACAAACCGGCGCCCCGCTTTGGGAGAAAATTCTGAAGGATGACCAGGGAAATATAACTGGCAAAGAAGCCACCTCAAATTATGCAGACGCCACATATCAAGAGGTTGGTTCCGCGTTGCCAAAATACCAGGGAGATTTCACAAATACATTCTCTTACAAAAATTTTGCGCTGAGCGTGGATGCGTACTTCGTGCACGGCAACAAAGTATTCAGCAATATTCTGCGCTTCACGATAAATGACGGGAACGAGCCGTACTATAACCAGGTAGTTTTACCCGACGGTTACAGCATTTGGACAAAACCCGGCGACAACGCAACAAATCCGAGCCCGCAAAATTCGGCGAGTTCCACAGAGACGTCAACGAGATATTTAAAAGATGGCAGCTTTGTCAACCTCAGAAATATTACACTGTCATACAACTTACCGCAAAATGTTTCGAAGCGGCTCGGTATGCACAATGTGCGCGTTGCCGCATCGGCTGATAACGTTTACACGTGGACGAAATTTTTGGGACAGGATCCGCAAACAACGATCACGCCTGACATTTATGCAACACCCGGTGTTTCCGATTTTAAATATCCGAACAACCGTCAATTTTTGTTAACCCTTAATCTCAACTTCTAATCTAAAAACAATGAAAGCAATTAACAGGATACTGCAAATATTTTTCGTAACGGTCCTAATATTTACGATGGATACGGGTTGCCTGAAAGAAGTTACACCCAGCGATGCGATCACGCCGGATATTCTAACGAGCACTATTGAAGGATTGACGCAGGCGGTGAATGGTGCTTATGCATTATTCAAAGATCATGTAGTTTTCAACGGCACCGCTGACGACAACAATATGTACTTGCGACAGTATTTTCAAATGAGCGATTTTGCGAGTGATGATATTGTGTGCGGGCAAGTAACGGAAGATCCTTTTTTTCTCAGCTTCTCGCTGAACCATTCTCCGGCTCAAACCAACAGCCGTTATTTCTGGTTCATATCGTACAAAGTGATCAACGATGTCAATACAGTGATCGAGGCGGCTGAAAAAATTTCAAACCCGGACCCGACGGTCGATCAGCTAAAAGGTGAATGTTATTTTCTTCGCGCGTTTTGTCATTTTAGTTTGGTGCGCTTCTATGCACGGCCTTATTCGCAAAATCCGGACGCAGACGGGATCGTACTTCGTCTTTCCACGAGTGAGCCGGCCATAAAAGCACGTTCATCGGTTAAAGATGTGTATGCGCAGATCATCGACGATGCACAAAAAGCTGCTGACCTCATGACGCAGCCGCGCGGCGTTGAGTATGCTTCAAAGGAAGCTGCGTGGGCTTTGCTTTCGAGAGTGTATTTGTACGAGGAGGACAATGAGGATGCGATTGATTATGCAACAAAAGTGATCAATTCGGGCAGGTTCCAACTCACAAATAAAAATACGTTTCGAGACCTGTTTGCGGACGCCCCGAACAGCAGCGAGACCATTTTCTGCGTGGCCTTCACGCCAGCCGAAGATTATGGAAAATTTGGTTCTATTGCTTCTATGCTTTACTCAGACGGTAACAGTGGCTGGGGCGAAGAATATGCGTCGCAGTCATTGCGCGATGTGATGAGCGAGCATCCCGAAGACATACGCTGGTCTTACATTTACCCGTTGAAAGACGGCAATGGCGTTATTCAGAAAAAAAATGGGATCGAGATATATTACATTACAAAGTTTTCTTTCCAGGATGGCAGCCCAACGCTGAGTTCACCGATTATGTTTCGGCTTGCCGAGATGTATTTGAATCGCGCGGAAGCAAATGCAAAAATGAACCGGGTAAAAGAGGCATTGGATGATGTAGATATGATTCGAAAGAACCGCAACCTGCAAGGTTCCTTGTATAATGGCGTGGTGCCAAATGGAACTACCGCATTAGAAGTTGTATTAAAAGAACGGCGGCTTGAACTTTTCGCTGAAGGACAACGTACGTTCGATGTTTATCGCAACAATCTTCCGATGGACAGAACCTACTGGGGATATCACTTGCCGGGTTTAAAAGAAACGGATATCGATCTCTCGAAAAAGCCGACGGGATATGATAACATGATCATCGAGCCCACTTCACCGAGAATTATTTATTACATACCCATCGATGAAGTGCAAACAAATACACTGTGTACACAAAATCCTTAAATCAATTTAAAACGAGTTGCAATGACCAGGATAAAATTTAGTGTCGGTATTTCTGCCTGCCTGTGCGTTTGGATATTTTCTTCCTGCAAGAAGGACTCTGCAGGTAACGCACCTTTTGCATTTTACAGCATCGAAGTGCATGGCAGTTCAGTTACATTCACGAACAAATCAGAGGGTGCCACAACATACAAGTGGGACTTCGGCGATGGAACAGAATCAACGGAGGAAAGTCCGACGCATGAATATCCGGGCAAAGGAAAATATGTGCCTACGTTGTATGCAACATCTGCAGATGGCGTTACGTCCGAAGCATCGACCGTTATCAATATTTCAAAAACATCCGGGATCAAATTGGATGATCATTCACTCGCCGATTGGGATACTGTTACGCATAACGTTGTAGTTGGCGGCAGCAAGTCAGGAAATTTTATACAGGCCAAATATGATTATGACGGCGAAAATGTTTATTTCTATTTTGAACAGAATACTTCAAAGGGAGAGGGAAACATATATGACATGTATATAGATGCGGATGTTGATATGTCGACGGGTTATCTCACGAATGAAATCCCCAACGGAGCCTATGAAGTCTTGCTTGAAGGCACGATCTTCGATGACTGGCTCGATCCATATTATCACAGCGGGGACCAGGAAAGTTTCGACGGCTATAAATACCAAAACATCAGTGAATTTTGGACCGTGGGCGCGTGGGAAGAAAAAAATGGTGTATTAAGGTTTGAAGGTGCAATTAAGCGCAGCAAGATAAGAGGCTTAACCGGCAAGGCTTTGAAAATAGGTGTACAGGTGGCTGCTAACGACTGGAGTGCAATTATTGGTTATTCACCCGATCTTGAGAGCGATGCGTTCTTCCTGGATATGAGTGA
>DASQJI010000395.1:0-20262 GCA_035631175.1 Parafilimonas sp. | reverse complement strand
CTCTTCCTTATCCTTAATAATGGTTACAGTCAGAAGCTAAGCCAGGTGGGCTTTTCGCAGGCTAGTAACTTTTCCTGGTTTTCTATACTAACGAATCAAAATATTTTGATACGCATTTCGGACGATGGACATGTCCTACAGTTCGGAACTGAGCAAACTTCTTTGTACGGAAATTATTTTGCGCCGAACCTCATCCCGTTTTCCGGATCAATAAATTATTATCAGAACAATATCGACTCCGACTTGAACGGAAAGATCAAAAATATTGGCGCCTGTTTCTTTACCTATTACGGCTCGAACGACTACCCCGAAAAAGTTGGCAAGATCAAAACCGCGGGTAACTTGTTCTTTGATTATTACCGGCAGTATGGCGATGCATTGACCGCAGGCAAAATACAAACGATCGGTACAGCTACGATAACCTGGTACAACTCCATGGACAATGACGCATTAAGAGGCAAGCTGAAATCCATCGGCAAAACAGTTATCGACTACTATTCCTCGTTTGACGATCCGTACCTAAAGGGAAAACTAAAAAGCATCGGCGGCTATAAATACAACTGGAGCACTGTATTTAACGGGAGAGAATTCCAGGCGATTCTAAAAACAGGAAATCAGCGGCAGGTCATTAATGGAATAACATTCGTTCCGGAATGAAAATTTATCATTTTTGACTAAGTAGAAAAGCTGTTTCTCTTCTGGGACCGCTTTTTTGTTTTCTGAATTTTCATTGACATCATTCAAAGCATGCGCATACGAGTTTGAACAAAAAACAGTAACATAAATCATTTCATTGTGAGCACTAGTTTAGAGCTTAGCATCTAGAATAATTCTTTATGACCAGTAGGCGCCATGATGAAATGAAGAGTATTACTGCTGTTACCGGTTGGCTACCGGTGCTGCCTTCATCTGCAAAGCGTTAACTTTATTCAATGGCACAACAATTTATTGCCGGCATTTATAATTATTGTGATCGCTGGTGTGAACGCTGTTCGTTCACAACCCGCTGCCGCAATTTTGAAAGCAGGGACAAATCGTCGTCGGTCGAGTTGGATGCAAACAACAAAGAGTTTTGGAACGCTGTATCAGCAAATCTCACCAAAGCAATCGAATTGTTGCATAAAGCAGCTGCGCAGCATGGAATAGATCTAGACCATCCAATGAGCAAAGAAGAAGAGGAAGCATACGAAGAACGTCAAGCATTCATACGGAGTGCAGCTAAAAATCATCCCTTATCAAAACTTTGTAAGCAGTACAACAAAACGGTACGACCATTTGTTGAGAAAAATGAGGGCATGGTCGATGAACAGAGAAATTTAATGAGTGAACTCCAAATGGGAATACGAACCGAAGAGGAGGTGGTTCATACCGTCGTCGACATCGGGGATTGTTTCGACATAATTCAATGGTATTTATTTTTTATCGATCCAAAATTACAAAGAGCACTTCATGGCAAACTTGAAGCAGACGAAGACGATGCATACCAAAGTGACAGCAATGGCAGCGCAAAGATTGCAATTATCGCGATCGAGCGAAGCATCAACGCATGGTTAAAGCTATATGAGCTGCTGCCTTTATCGGAAGACGTAGCATTGCAAGCACTTTCGTTATTAAGTCAACTGAAGCAAAAAGCACTCATCGAATTTCCGCACGCCATGGATTTCAAGAGGCCGGGCTTTGATGCCTGAACAATCAGCGCGCTGTGAACCGGCTTGATGTTCCCCATTCGCTAAGGCTGTAAATCCTGTTATGTCTAAACACCCGACGAACGAATCCCATATCTTCACTTTTATGAAATCACTGTTTGTTTTCTTTTTCTTTTTCTGTTTGAGTCAACTGCGGGCACAAAGCGATGAGCTTGCATTGGAGCGCGCCTTGTACGATTTGCCCGGTGTGCAGTTCAAAAAGATATCGAATCCTGGTGATAAATACCTGAGGTATGCTTTACAGATCAAACAACCGCTCGATCATCAGCATCCTGAAGACGGATATTTTTATCAATCGGCCGTACTTATTCACAAGGGATTTGAACGGCCAGTGGTTATGGAAACGGAAGGATATGAATTGTATCCGGGCGAAGATGAGATCGCGGATATTTTGAACGCAAATGATATTGATATTGAATTTCGCTACTTCGGGCAATCACGACCCGAAACATTACAATGGCAATACCTGACGTTCGCACAGGCATGTGCAGACCTGCATCACGTAAACGAGCTTTTGAAAACTATTTATAGCGGGAAATTTGTCAGCACGGGGATCAGCCGCGGCGGCCAAACTTCGATCTACTATAAATACTATTATCCCGATGATGTTAATGTGACCATACCTTATGTGGCACCGCTTCCAAACAGTTTGGAAGATAAACGCATCTACAAATTTTTGGATACGATGGGGTCGCAGGAGTGCCGCGACCGAATATTTAATTTTCAGAAATTCATGCTCACACATGAAAACGAAATGCTCGAAAAATTAAAGTGGTATGAAAAGGGGACGGGAGAAACGTATAATTATTTTGGCGGCCTTGGCGGAGTGTTTGAGATCGCGGTGCTGGAATATCCTTTTTCATTCTGGCAAACAGGGTTTACGCCGTGTGAACAAATTCCGGTCAACGCTTCAGTGGATGTTTACCTGGATCATTTTCTAAAAATCTCGCCCATAGATTGGATGTCTGATAAAGGTCTTGCACAATTGGTTGTACACAATTATATGGCAAGGACAGAAATGGGATATTACGGGTATGATATAACCCGCTTCAAAACTTATCTTCATTATATCTCGGGTCAAAATCCGTCAGCCGCACTCGCTCCCAAATATCTTTCATACGCGCCCTTTGATACAACGTTCACGCATAACGTCCACGCGTGGCTCAACGAAAAAGGGAATAACATGTTGTATATATACGGAGGTCGCGACACCTGGTCCGCGTGCAGAGTTATCGTTTCCAATCGCGTGAATTCAAAAAGTTTTATGATACCAGGCGCGAATCATTTCCAGGCGCGTGTACGCAATATGCCGCCCGATATGAGAAAAGATTTTGCTGCATCATTGCAGCAATTATTAAACGTTGAAGTTGATCTTGACGCGCTAAAATAAATTACTTAGCAGCTCGCCGATGCAGCATTCCTTAACGCTTTCTGTCCTTCTTACCAACCGCACCTTTAAATGCTTTTTTGTTGATCTTTTGGTTCGCTGAGCTGCCTGAGATATTTACATTTCCCTGCACAACACCGAAAACGCCTGTTTGTATGTAAGTGAGAACAGAATTCAAACAACTTTCGTTTCGATCGCCCCAGTTCTTATCAACGCCATCGGCAACCGGATGATCGATCGTGAACCCAGTGAAATAATCTCCATTGCCATCTTTGTTCACTGTCTTAAACGAAACGGGAAATATATACCAGTCCGATACCGGGATAGGGAAGAAGCCAACCGGCTTTCCATAGGTGTGCGTAGATGGACCTACTAAAGTTTCTGACACAAAAGGCTTCAATGCATTGATAAGTAATTCGCTCGCTGAGGCCGTGTTATCAGACACAATAAAAAATATATTATCAACATTCACCGAACTGAGTTTATCATACAATGCAGTTTCATCATAATCTGAAAGATTGCTGTTGAAAGTTTCCTTGTACATCACCTGGTGATCGCCATTGTTCGGCACCAGGTAGTTGGCCAGTTTTTCGGCGAGACTTACGTAACCGCCGCCATTATAACGAATGTCAATGATGAGTTGATTTACATTTTGCTGTGCGAATTTGCTAAAGATGCTTTTAAACTCGTTGTTGATCTCTGTTGTGTCGCCGAGAAACGAATTTAATACCAGGTAACCTACGCGATTATTATCTACTTTATAAACCGAATCGGCAAAGATCGGGTGGGTTTTATATTTCTTGGCAGTCAGCGTGATGTTTGCGGTTGTGCCATCGGGCTTCTTAAACGTGAATGATGTTTGGGAACTATAGAAGACCGCATCCACGATCATGTTTATCGACGACGAGCTGGTGTCAATATTAGAGTTACCATTTATGCGAATGATCCGCCAGCCACGCTGGATTCCTGCACGGCCGGACGGCGACGATTGTTCCGCATATTTCACACGAAGGTCATATGGGCTATTGAAGAATACACTCATGCCAAAATCTGCACCAACACCACTGCTGATGTCATTCCAATCGCTTTGCTTTATTGCGAAACTGAAACGATCAACAGGCTGAGCAAAACCCGTCTGCATGCTGTATGCACGAATGCCGACCATTTCTTCCGCAGGATCTGCGTAAGCGCCCGGATCAAAATCAGCCGGGATCTGTGTATTCCACAAATACACCTCGCGTGTTATCTGCAATGCTGAATCGTTTGTTATGTACTGCGCGCTGGTAGTGTCGACCGGCGGCACCGATTCGGTTTGATCTACATTTTTTTTACAGGAAACAAAGAAAAATACGGAAAGGATGAACAGGGTTGAATAGGTTCGCATCGTCATGTGCACATTATTTTTTAAGGGAACGCAAAAATACCGCGCGGCATTTTTTTGGAGCGAAGATGAGTAGCTTGTTTTTGAAAAGATTAACAATGTCAAGAGTGAAGGGTTCAATCCCGTTCGAGCACAGCGGTTAATCGCAATACCAAAATCCCAATTCCTAATTCCTACCTCCCTATTAACCCGACTTGCCAGTTTTCCGATGTGGGGTAAAAGATTGTGTTGATCATTAAAATGCATTATCTTCCAATTCGCATGCACCAAAATCTGTTTTCTTTTCTGCAGGAGTTGGGTTTCAGTCGACAACATTTATTATAATTAAATTTATTCACTGTGCCAATAACCGACTTCACGATTGACCTTCACACGCATCCGAATTACAAAGCTTTCGGACGCTCGTTCAGAACCACACCCGGTACTCAAAGTAATAGTTCCAGCGACAGGAGCAGTTTGTGGTTTTACGACGCGCCTACGTTTGTTGACAAATTGCTGAACGACGTTGGAGGCATCACAAAATTTTCGCAAACGAACATGGCTGCCGCTGCATATGGCAGGCTGGCGGTTATTGTGGTGGCCATGGGAAGTATTGAAAAATGGTTTTTTAATAACCGGTCCGGGACCGGGCTTCTTGCCGACATCCTCGAAGACTTTGCAACCGAAATGGGCAAGCCGCGTATTGATGTGATACAAGGCATGGAGGACTATTTCTCTGACCTGATGCTGGAGTTTGGTTTCATGACGGCAATGCACAACGTTACCGTAAAGGTTGACGGAACAAAATACCAATACAGGATCGTAAACAATTTCCAGGAATTAAATGCGGCCATGGAAGAGAATACCGCTAAGATTGAAAATCGGTTGGATAACCAACCATTCGTGATAGCCGTCATATTATCGATCGAAGGTTTGCATGTATTGAATTGCGGCATAGACCCCGACAGGGGTCCGACAAATATCCGCGCTAACGCGGAACAAGTAAAACAGCATGCGAGAGATTTGAAGAACCAACCGGTAAGGCCATGGTTCATCACGTTCGCGCATCACTTTTACAATGAGCTGTGTGGTCATAGCCAGAGCTTGCGCGGATTGGTAGCGACCAAATGCGATCAAGACGTTGGACTCAACACCGGCTTTACACCTTTGGGCAGAGAAGTGCTTGATATCTTACTTGACGACACGGAGGGAAAAAGAATATTGATCGATATAAAACATTTGAGTCCGCAGGCCCGGCAAGAATTTTTTCAGATCCGTCAACAAAAATATCCAGGTATTCCTATTTTCATGAGTCATGGTGTTGCGAATGGCTTGCCTGATATGAACACACCGTTTTCCAAATATCCCGAGATCGGCAATACGTTGAATAACGGTGAAATAAATTTTTACGACGATGAACTGCTGCTTATGGCAAGATCGGGTGGAATCATCGCTCTGCAGCTCGACGAACGCAGGCTCGCGAGCGAAGAAACAGTTAAGCGTGTAAAGCATTCATTCTTCAGAAACAAAATAATGCATTACCGCAGCCAGCTTTTGTGGAATCAAATTCAATACATAGCGGAGTTGTTGGATGATAACGGTCTTTACGCCTGGGGTAACATCGGTATTGGTTCAGACTACGATGGGATTGTTGATCCGTTGAATAGTTTCTGGACTGTTGAGCAGTACCCTGAATTAAAGTCATATTTGGAGAGGCATGCGTTCAACTATATTCAAAACAACAGCGGCAGATTGAAAAATACATTCAATCGGATCAGCGCCGATGTTATCGTTCAAAATGTTTTTCAAACCAATGCGTGGACATTCCTCGAACGTTGGTTCTAATCGGAGTTAATTCACAAACGAACAATATATGTGCAAGTTTAGTATTCCTTTCGACGGAAATGCAGATGACATCTTAATGGGCGCCGGTCAACAGATCGTCAATGCGGGTGGCGTATTTAACCGTGCGTCTGCTGCGCATGGAGATTTTTCTATCGGTACTCCGCTTGGCAAAGTGGAGGGAACTTATAGGGTGAAGCAACAGTCATTTGACATTGAGATCACTGACAAACCCTTGTTTGTGAGTTGTGATCGAATTGAGAAAGAATTAAGAGACAGGTTGAAGTGATCTAAAAAAATCATTTTCAAAATACACTCAACACCAATACTACCAAAATGAATCTGTTTAATTTTCCTGTTATCAATATTGCGCTGGCCATTATCATCACCTGGGCGCTGTTTGCCATCTTCTGCAGTTTGGTGTACGAGGCGTTTGCACAACTCAAAGCGGAGCGCGGTCGATTCATGAAAAAATATATTCTTCTGCAACTGCAGGACTTTCCAAATGGAGTGAACTGGGGCTCGTTGTTGTACATGCACGGCAACGTAGACATGCTGAGTCGTGCACCGGGAAAGCCGTCAAGCGATATTCAACCATGCCTGTTCGCCGAGACTCTGATTGATGTGGTCGCGACAGCTCATCTTGTGCAGACACAGCGCCTGCCTGCAGATTTAGAACATGTCTCAAACGGAAACGTAAGTTATGCAAATGGCACGTTAGCCAATTTTAAAAAGGCTACCCAAACATTGCTGCCGAGCGATGTGATGATGTTTCTAACCCAGGCATTAAAAAGTGCAGAGCTGAACAGCATGCAAAACGAATCGATCGATGAAAGCGTCATTTATAAAAAACTAGTCGCAAACATTGAAAATTGGTACACGGAACTAACGCAAAGATTGACTTTATGGTATAAAAAGAAAACGCGAAAATACCTGTTTGTCATCGGAGCAGTGCTTGCATTTATTGTAAATGTTGACAGCGTTCAACTGTTTGGTGTATACCGCGATTATCCCGCGAAATCGCAGGCCGTAACATCATTTTATAATAGCAATGCTGGCCAGATTCAGTCAGATTCGACGAACCTCAAAATACTTCTAGACAAATTTGGCGCGCTGCAAAAAGAAACGTTGTTGCCGGTTGGATACGACTTCAGCGCCATACATCTTGCAACGCTCGACAAAACGATTCGGCAACCGCAAATTCACGAAAAAAGGTATTGGTTGTGGAAGATAATTGGCGTTCTTATCAGTGGTTTCGCCGCCAGCTTTGGCGGCCCATTTTGGTTTGACGTGCTAAAGAAAATGTATTCTAAAAATTCCTAAAGTTCGTTTATGCAATATTATAATGTGCACAGCCACACGTTCACTATGACCAATGCGCCGCGCCGTTTTCTGCATTTATATCTGCCCGATTTCGTAGCCGATGCAGTCGACAAGATCACCAATACGCAGCCAGGAACAGTATCGGTTGAATTCCTGCTAAGCAAGCTTGGCGGGAATGGGGGAAAACGGTATGCGAGTTTTTTGAAGATCGGGAAAAGTAAGAACCAGGCCGAAGTGTTTGACGCGCTCATGAATTCATATACCGATGACCAGGCGATGAAGTTCGTTGCGCTTACGATGAACATGGAATACTGCGGCGCCGGACCTTCCACATCTGGATTTGAAGGACAGCTCGAGGAAGTGCTCAACATAAAGCGTAGATACCCGAATAGACTGCTGGTATTTTTAGGATTAGATCCACGCTGGGCCGCGGGTCAGCGATCTATTAAAGAAAAAGTTGAGCAATACTTTTCAACCCCGCTCAAAATAAATGATACAACATCGGTAAATCCGTTTTGCGGAATTAAGATCTATCCGAGCATGGGTTATTACCCGTTTGATCAACGGCTCATGGAAACATTTGAATGGGCTGCCGTGCACAATGTGCCTGTGTTGAGTCATTGCTACTATCTCGGCGGTATCTACAACAACGATGAAAAATATTTACGCGAGAACCTTTCCGCGGCCGATCCATATTCCAGCACCACATTCAATGGAGACTATGTAAAAGAACGCGGTTTCTGGCGATGGTTGTTGGGAACGAAGAACTCAAACAATAATCTTGACAGCTGTTCGTACTTCATGGAGCCAAACAGTTTCGTAAGCATGATGGATCACTTTAAAGCGAAAGGCACACCGCTAAAACTTTGCCTTGCCCATTTTGGCGGGGGTAATCAAATGAAGGACAGGAACAGCAACGACGCGCCGTTCGGCGCAGCACGGAGAAACTGGTTCCTGCAGGTTAAAGACATGCTTCTGAAATATGATACGCTGTACACAGACATATCGTATGCGCTGCATGACCAGGACATCTTTCCTACCATCTTCGACGAATTAAATCATCCGTCATACGGCGATCGCATCATGTTCGGAACTGATTTTTTTCTCACGGAGCGCGAGCAGGAGGAAAACAAAACCTACAGCAATTTTAAAACAGCCGCAAAAGCAAGAACGCTTCCAAACTTTGATCATATAAATGCGTGGGACCAGGCTGCCAGCAAGAGCGTCGCTAAATTTCTAAAAAGTGACTTTTACGATCCGGCCAGCTAACAAGATAACTTTGCCCAGCTTTATTTTTCAGAAAGAAAACTCAATTGCCTGATATTATTCAAATCGGTGTAGTCGAACTGAAATAAACCTTCATTATTTACGACCATCGCAATTTTATTCCTGGCGATAACATCGTACGGTGAATTGCAACTGATCTGGTTCAACAGTTGAAGCGCAGATGGATCTGTGGTATCAAAAATTTTCACCACTGTTGAATCGCACACGAACAGCAACTTTCCGTCCTGGCAAAGGCCGGTAGGCTTGGTCATCGGATACGCTTTAACAAGCACCGACTGTTCAATATTGCGAACGTCAACCACATCGAGTTCGTTTTCGTCGCCGCCACAATTCGTGCCCGCATGCAAAGTAACATATGCGTAGCTGCCATCGGTAACAACAGGATCACAGGCGCGGCCATGTTCAAATGTGCCAATGGAAAGCGGTTGGACAGGGTTAGAAACATCATACATGAACGTGCCGACGTCAGAACCAAGAAACAGCTTGTCCTCGAAAGGATAGATCGTTTCGAGATCATAACCCGCGAACATGGATCCTTCGAAATGTGGAGATTTTGCATTCGTCACGCTCGCAATACCGAGTGAATGCGCCTCACTAATGGCGTACAAATAATTATTAAGTAAAACCATTTTTGCCATCGAACCGGCCTGCCCGACGGGACCGGCAGCAGCACTGGCCAACATTAACTGGCATGCAAGGCAATTCCCCGGCGGATTCAGAGGTGCTGTGGTGTCTTTCTCTATCCAGTCTGTGATCACCTGGTCACCGGTCGTCTGGTAGCCGTTCACAAATTGGCGGCCCGTGAAAAAATTATTTAACGACGCCGTCAAATGAACTTTCGTCACATCAGTTATGTCAATGGCAAGTAGATCGGCATACATGTCCGCATACAAAATATTGCCAAGGATGGCGATGTCCTCATTTCCGGGAATGCGTAAAAATGCGATTTGCCTTGGATGAGAAGGGTTCGTATTGTCGATCACATGAATTCCTTTGTCTATCTCATTGATGAAAATAAAATTGTCCTTCACATAAATTTTTCCGGTATGCAGAAACGATTGATCGGCCCTGCCGTTGAGCGCCGCAAGAGCCGTCGACCTGTCTTCGTAAACCGGTGACAGGATCTTATAAGTAGTTGTTTCGCCGTGCTCTTTTGAACATGCATTCAGCATCAGAAGTGCAATGCCGCAAGCAAAGAGTAGCAGTTGTTGAGGGACTTTACCAGTTTTCATGATCGAGTTTATTTACCGACACGGATTTATTAGATAACGTTGCTTCTAAAAATTATTTTCTTCGTTATTCACCGAAACGGTTGCAAGTTAACCATACACGTTGAACTGAAAAATGACTGGCATCACAATTTGACAAAGGCTGAGGTGGAGACGGGAGACAGTTTGAAGAAGCAGGTTGCTTATTCTTCAATCAATTTGTCCAGCAAACTTTTCACTTCATCGATCGTAACATTTTTTTTCTTGTTGTCGATGTCGATCACAACAACATAACCATCACTGCTGCCGATCGCATTGAGCGCGTCTACGATCTTTTGCTGGTTACTGTTTACCCGGTATCCCGCATCATTCCATTCTTCATAACTGCACAAGCAACCCAATGAAGGCGTTTGCGGATAATATGTTTGCGCCCTGTAAAATTCCGGGTCGATGGTTGTGCCGTGCATGATGATAGCCGTCCTGCCCATTTTTCCTGCGTAGAAACTTTCATAAATGCTACTGTAATTTTTCCATGACGCAGGCAACAGGGACGCATATAATTGTTTGCTCCATGGTGTGTCGATTAATGTACTGTCGTTAAAGAATGCATCCGGCGTTATTTCATAAGGGATCTGCAATTGCAGATTTTGGGTTGGCCCGATGTATAAAAGTCTCGATACATCAAAACCACTGAAACGGAGAATGCCTTGCGGGGTGTTGCCGTTTGTTATATAGTACGGATAAGCTGTGATTGCACGGGCAAGTTGTGAAGTATGAAAATAACCGCCTGAAATATCTTTTAGAAATGTTCCGTCTGGTTTACGTATGAGCACCAGGCCGGCATAATCACGATTCGCCCGCTGCAAACTATAGATCACAGTTTGTCCTGTTAAGAATTTACTGCCGAGGATATCTTTTAATGGAGGTATGGGCTGCGGCGTCGTGGTCAGCCGGGTTTGCAAGATCTGTAAACCGGTGCTTGAATTCCCCGGGAACGTTCGTTTCATCGACGAAGCAACGATCGGTTTCCCGTTAACCGGGTCGGCTCTCAATATATATTCTGCGCAACGGATGAAAACAGACACAGACTTTGTTTGCTGCATCAACTGCAGCACCTGCGCCTTAAATTCTTTTTTGTAAAGCGAATACGTCGTCTCGAGCAAATTCTTTTGAAAATATTCTGAGAGTTGAGGTGCCATGCGCCATGCGATCCCTAATTTTTCCGTGGTGTATTCGTCTTTGTATTGCAGCAACTCGATCGCCCATAACGCTTCATTCCATTCACCTTCGTTATCATCATTCAATGGGTCTTCCAGGTATTGCCTGATCATTGTATCAAGTAGATAGCGGTGACGTTGAGCTTTTGCGTCCGTTGTGGTAACGGGTGAGTATATACTATCCGGGACGGCCAGTTGCGCAAATGTTGGAAGGGAAAGCGGCAACAATACGAGCAAAAGCACACATGACTTCATACGGCGAAACTACAATTTACGGACGCAATTAATTTGTTCTTTATTCTCAAACAATTGCAAAAAAAAGATGAACTTCAACATGCTTCATTAACTCCGAACCTCCTTTCGAAGATAGGCGAGCAGATGAAAGAAAGAACGTGATTTTTCGCACAAAATATTCCCAATAAAATTTGCAGAATAGTGTTTGATTCGGCCCGCACGGTAACCGGTTACTCAAGCGGATCATCCACTTAAGCCCTCGTTTTGCTTTGAGCGAGTGCAGAAATTTATGTTTGCTGAGAACTTCATAAAAAATGCAAAAGCCCAGGAAACAAACTCATTGGATAACTGATCTGCTGTTTATCATTCTTCTTGCATTGGCAATACTGGTCTTTTCAACGCTACTTTCGTGAATCCGATGGAGAAAAGCGCCGGGACAAAAGTTCCAAATTTCAAATATCAAGAACCAAATAATGGAGACAAAAATTCCAAGTCTCGAATCTCAGGAACCAAATAATAGAAGCAAAAATTGAAATCTCAATTCGCTCTTGCCAACGGAGAGTTATTTGGATTTTTCATTTGGTGCTTATTTGAGACTTGTTTCTTGAGATTTGATGCTTCCTAAAAAATCTCAAATGTCAAGATCCAAGAGACAAAAAAATTCCAAATTTCAATGTCAAGAACCAAATAATAGAAGAAAAAATTAAAATCTGAATTCGCTCTTGCGAACGGAGAATGTTTGAATTTTTCAATTGGTGCTTATTTTGAGATTTGTTTCTTGAGATTTGGTACTTCCTAGAAAGATATCAAGATCCCAATAATAGAGACAAAAGTTCCAAATTTCAAATATCAAGAACCAAATAATGGAGACAAAAATTCCAAATCTCAAATATCAAGAACCAAATAATAGAACCAAAAAATTCAAATCTCAATTCGCTCTTGCCAACGCAGGATGTTTGAATTTTTTCATTTGGTGCTTATTTGAGATTTGTTTCTTAAGATTTCGTGCTTCCTAAAAAATCTCAAATGTCAAGATCCAAGAGACAAAAATTCCAAATCTCAAATCTCAAGAACCAAATAATAGAACGAAAAATTAAAATCTCAATTCGCTCTTGCCAACGCAGGATTACTTGAATTTTTCATTCGGTGCTTATTTGAGATTTCTTTCTTGAGATTTGATGCTTCCTAGAAAAATCTCAAATGTCAAGAACCAAATAATGGAGACAAAAATTCCAAATCTCAAATCTCAAGAACCAAATAATAGAAACCAAAAATTCAAATCTCAATTCGCTCTCGCCAACGGAGCGTTATTTGGATTTTTCATTTGGTGCTTATTTGAGATTTGTTTCTTGAAATTTGGTACTTCCTCGAAAAATCTCAAATCTCAAGAACCAAATAATAGAACCGAAAATTCAAACCTCAAATTCTGCTATTGGCAATGAGGGATTATTTTTAGCATTTGGTGCTTATTTGCGATTTGTTTCTTGTGATTTGGTGCTTTTTCGATAATCGCCCTCAATCCTCCACTTGCTCGCAATTCACACCACTTGCTCATAATCTGTTTCCACTTACTCTGTATAGATTGACATGGCTCTCTCGTGAATCTAAGTTTGTCTCTTCATTCAAAAAATCAAAACAATGAAAAAGCTCCTCACAATCGCCGTTTGTTTTCTTTCCGTAATTTTTATCAAAACAAACGCGCAGGTTGCCATCAACAATGACGGGTCATCTGCCGATGCTACTGCAATGCTTGATGTAAAAAGCACTGCAAAAGGCGTCAAATTTCCGCGTATGACAACCGCCCAACGTAATGCCATTCCCACCACAATAAATGACGGGGGTCTCATGGTTTTTGATACCGATGATGGTGGCTTGTATATGTTCGATGGTTCACAATGGATACCATTTGCTTATACGAAACCGAATCCTCTTGAACAGATGAAAAGCAAATCGGCCACAGGCGCTTCTGCGTCCTCTTATTTAGGCCGTAGCTGCGACATGAGTGGGGATTATGCAGTGGCTGGTGCGGAGAATGATAGTGTTGGGGCAAATGTCGGGCAGGGAAGCGCATATGTGTTTAAAAAAGTGAACGGCAATTGGGTACAGCAGGCAAGGCTTATTGCTGACGACGGCGCAAAGGATGAAAAATTTGGAAGTAGTGTTGCGATCGATGGAAGTTACATCGTGGTTGGTGCGCCCGATGCTAATGCACATATCGGAGCACTTTATGTATTTCTCAGAAACGGTGATACCTGGACTCAGCAGGCAAAGATTGTCCCGGTCGGCGGCAAAGTTTTTTCTTACTATGGCGGATGTGTTGATATTGAAGGTTCAACCATAATAACGGGGGCGGTTTCAGAAGATGTGAATGGCAACAGTAGCCAGGGCTGCGCTTATGTGTACACGCGCAGCGGCACGAGTTGGAGTTTAAAAACAAAGGTGATCGCGAACGATGGCCAGGCCGCCGATGCGTTTGGCGCATCTGTGTCCATATATGGAAGTTATATTGCGGTCGGCGCAACGGATGTCAAGGTAAATGCTATCAAATGTGGAGCAGCATACGTATTTGTCGCAAACCGGGCGGGCGGATACACGCAGCAGGGAAAGCTATTATCGAACACCCCGACGGACGGTAGTTACTTTGGCGCAAGCATTTCTCTCGATAGCAACAAAGTAGTTGTCGGGTCAATGTACGAAATGAATGAAGGTGCCACAACTGGTTCAGCACATCTGTTTACCCGGACGATCAGCACCTGGACGCATAACAAAACATTCTATCCCTCGACCACTTCTTTTGACCTGCATTTTGGCTGGAACCTGATGATCAAAGGTGATATGCTCATGATCTGTGCAAGCAATGAGGCTATGGGTGGAAATGAGGACCAGGGCTGCGTTTATCTATACAAATACAACCCGCAGTACCTGGCATTTTCTCTCGTGAAACGAATTACGGATAATAGCAACACCCAATCGTTCGAAGGTTTTGGCGAATCGGTTGCATTTGATGGCCTCAATTACATGATAGGGGCGCCATATACATCAAGGTATCCGCAGGCCGGCCAGGGACTTATATTCTTTGGCACTTTCCAATAACAACTGGAGAAAAAATCTACCTCGATTTTCGAAAAATATCAAAATATTCTCCAATGAAAAATATTTTATCACTCGCCTTGTTTGTTACGAATGTATGCATCGCACAAACCACGAACAGCGGAAGCATCATAATAGATAGCAGCACAAAAATGGTGGTGCAAAATAATCTCGTAAATGCGGGCTCCGGAATAATAAAAGTGGATGGCGAACTACGACTAAAAAAAGATTTTATAAACAACGCGTCGACGAACGGTTTCGATAAAGCTGATGGCAAAGTAACCTTCAACGGCGGAAGTCAAAAAATAGGCGGGAGCCATATCACAAGTTTTCCACTGCTTCAACTATCCGGGACCGGAACAAAGACTTTAAATCAATCCATCGAAGTTGGCAACACTGCGAGCATTACAAAACATGTCCTCAATATAAGCAGCGTTCAATTGCTTCTTTCAACTAAAGAGTTGACCATACTTTCTTCGTCATCACAAGCGATACAAAGAACAACAGGTTTTATTGTAAGCGAAACTTCCAGTCTGCAGGGCTGCGGATATGTGAACTGGAAAATTGGCCAGCAGAAAAATACCAGCTACCTCGTGCCCTTTGGCAACAACGTAACCGGTGATTTTCTTCCTGTATCTCTTACGATCACTAAAGCCGGCAGTGGAATTAATGGCCTTGTCAGGTTTGCCACTTACCCGACTGCTACAAACACCTTACCCAATAACAGGCCGTTGCCAGCAACAGTTACGAATATGAACAACACGTTTAACGTTGACAACTCGGCGCAATCGCTCGACCGTTTTTGGATTATCGAGCCGCAACAATATTCGATCGATCCGCAGGCAAGTATGTTTGCAACATATCGTGATGCAGAATGGGACAACAGCGGCGGCAGCACGAACACTATTACCGAGCCCGACCTTCGGCTCCAATACTGGGACGGAACAAAATGGTCAATCGCTAATGGTTCGGTCAATACTACAACCAACCAGGTGAACAGCGACAGCAATGTGCTCAACAAAACTTTTTGGAGCGCTGCAATGACGGTGAACCAGTTGACTCAGCAAAACCCTTCGCGCGACGAATCATTGAGCAGTAAAGTTTCATTGAATGTTAGTCTTTATCCGAATCCGGCAACAAATTTTATAAGTGTCAATCTGAATCAGACAATCACAGGAACGTGGCAGGTGAGTGTTGCCAATGTGCGTGGACAAGTTATGTTGAGATCTTCGTTTACAGGTGGAACAAAACAGCTGGATGTATCAGGACTTGTTGCCGGGACCTACACACTGGCTTTATTCAATTCGAATGGCGATACACACACATTCAAATTTATAAAGCTGTAAACGCATCACGATTCCTTCAGCGGACATACGCCAGCAGAAATTTCGACACAAGGGAAATATTGCGTGCATAAACTCTTTTAGTAGTTTTGAATCGATGCTGACCCGGCCAATACTATCTGCTTTTGCGTGCATCCTCTTTGCCCATGGCTTTGCCCAGGACAACGTGCAGCAATCTATTTTTAATCGCATCAGTGAAAAAGACGGGCTAAGCAATAACATCGTTAACTGCATCGTGAGGGATAAAGCGGGTTTCGTATGGATAGGCACCTTCGACGGCCTCAACCGTTTTGATGGAACTCATTTCATTAAATTCCGCAACGACAGGAATAACGCGAACAGCCTGGTGCAAAATACAGTTCACGGTATTTGTTTAGACAGTTCCGGAGACATATGGTGTGCTACGGAAACCGGCATCAGCTGTTACCGTCAGAACACGCAAACATTTGAAAATTTTTATCCGGGTGCAAAACAAGATGCCTATTACACCGATATTCTTTGCGACGGCCAGGGCACGATTTGGTGCGCGAGCAGCTATGGTTTGTATGAATACGTTTCTTCAAACAGATCGTTTCGACAGTATGGAGAAAACGACGGTAAGAGCGCGCTAACATCGAATGCGATCTATAAAAAAGGGCTCGTGCTTTCACCGGATAAGCGATCACTTTGGATCGCGACAGTGAAAGGCATCAACCAATTCGATATAAAATCCAAAAAGTTTTTCAATTATAAGAACAATCCGCAAAAACTTGCCTTGTTCGATTCACTCATCCATTATCCAGTCAGTTTCGATAGACATGGCAAACTAGTATATGGAGCCAACCTGCTTTACCAATACGATTTTTCGACAAACACTGTTACATCGCTTGACGTTATAAAGAGTAGCCGCACACCCGCCGGGCCTCCAAACCGCATTTTTGTGGATTCAAAGAATCGTTATTGGATAAGCACGTGGGGGTATGCCCTGTTTGTGTATGATGCGGATCAAAAAAAAGTGGAAGAATTTTACCACGACCCTTATGCTGATTTTTCTGTGGCTGCGAATTTTTTTTGGGATGCTTATGAAGATGTAGAAGGTACTGTTTGGCTGGGAACGATTGCAGGTTTGTCATACACCAATTCTTCTCTCATGAGCTACCGGCTGCACCAGCCTTTCAAAAACTCAGAACCCCAAAGTCATACCGCGATCAGGCGTTTTTTTGAAGATCAACAGGAGCAATGGTGGTTTACAACCATCGACCGGCCCTACTTGTACCATTACGATCGTCAAACGCAAAAAACTGATTCTTTCGACTTAACGTTCGACAAGGATATTGCAAAGGAAACAACAGCGATAAACGGGTTCGCTCAAAATAATAACTGCCTTTTTTTGTACACGAGCAACGCTGTACATGCTTTTGATCTTAAGACGCATCGTTTTGATGAGCCGCTTGTAACGCCATTAAAAAAAGTGGTGAACGATGAGATCATATACTCCCTTAAAACCTTCGGTGATACGGTATATCTCCTTACTGACAGATCGGGAATAACTGCCTGGTTCGGAAAAAATGTTATCAGGAGAATTCCGGTTCGGGAAAACGATTTTTTGAAACATCACATATCGCAATACAAAGCAAGTGTTTTAACAACAAGCGGCCTCATCTACTACTGTTTTTCCGGCTTGCGGATCGCCCGGTATAACATCGCAAAAAATCAGCTCGACACTTTTTCAGTGCGCATGCCTGGCAATATTAAGATCGTGCAGGAAGAAGCTGTGAACCTCGATGAAGATGCTTCAGGCAATCTTTGGATAAGTCAGAAGTCGACGGGCTTGATCTTTTACAACGTAAGAACCGGGGAAACAAAATTGTGGCAGGAGAGCGACGGACTTGTATTTAACCACATTTACGCGATATCAATCGACAGGAACAACAGGATATGGTGTGCTGCTTACAATAAATTTTCAGTGTACGATGTTGCAAAGAACCGATTTCAAAATTTTGCAGCGCCGTTGGGTGAAGCGACGTACGCCTACGTGTCAAAGATGATACACCTCCACAACGGAAATATTCTTTGCAATGTTGACCAAACGTTTATCGAGGGACTTCCTGACAAGCTCAACCTTGATATTACACACCAACCGGTCCTTATAAGCTCGTTGAGGGTATTTGACAGTGTACGACTATTGGTACCCACAAGCAACATCCGGTTAAAGCATACAGAGAACTTTTTCTCAATAGAATTTGGAATCGTTACCGGTCTCGACAAAAGCCGGTATCACCTCGAGTATATGCTCGACGGTATAAATGATAGCTGGATGAATGCAGGTCCGCTCAACACGGCCACTTTCACAAACGTCCCGGAAAAGCAATTTGTTTTTAAAGTTCGCGCCGTATCGAATGACAACAGTTGGCAGGGAACGCCAACAGAACTTGCGATAGCAGTAACTCCGCCTTTTTACAGGACGACGGTTTTCAGAATTATTGCTGCACTGATGTTTGCAGCATTTATCGTATGGCTCATTCGTCTGAGGATAAATAACATCAGGAAGGCCGAACAACAAAAGAGCGAATTCAACAACATGGTAAACGAATGGAGGCTGAAAGCATTGCGGTCGCAGATGAACCCGCATTTTATTTTCAACTGCATGAATTCGATCGATCTCTATATTTTGAAAAATGATCCGGACAACGCAAGCAAATACCTGAACAAATTTGCAAAGCTTGTGCGGCTGATACTAAACCAAAGCGATGAGATGAGCATTTCGCTGGCGAAAGAGCTTGAGATGTTGAAATATTATATCGAGCTCGAAGCGTTGAGATTTGACACGCCATTCAGTTATAAAATTCAACTTGATGATGCGATAGACGCGGATGAGACACTCATACCTTCGATGTTGCTGCAGCCGTACGTAGAGAACGCGATATGGCACGGCTTGCGGCATAGAAGATCAAAGGGGCACCTGGATATTTGCATCAACAAAAACGAGCGGGTATTGCATTGCATCATCGAGGACGATGGTGTAGGCAGAAGTGTTGCGGCCCAGATCAACAAAAGCCGGACGCAACATAAAAGCAAAGGCACAAAACTCACAGAGGAACGATTACAAATGATCAATTTAGAGAACGAAGACCGAACGGTGGTAAAGATTGTTGATCTTACAAATGAGACGGGTGACGCCGCGGGCACAAGAGTGGAAATCGACATCGTTGCCGACTTCGAAGATTCGTGATACGAATTTAAAAATAACTCAAACCAATTTATGATTCTGAAAGCGATCATAGTAGACGACGAGCCAAATGCACGCGAGAAACTTCAGTTGATGATCGAACGATTTTGCAGAGACGTTGAAGTTTTCGGTGTGGCAAGAGATGCCGAAGAAGGTTTGGCTATGATAGGCAAGCATCAACCCGACCTCGTATTTCTTGATATCGAAATGCCGGTGCTCACCGGCTTTGACATGCTTAAGCAAATTCCAGAAATTAATTTCGAGATCATTTTCACCACAGCGCACGACGAGTATGCGATCAGGGCGATAAAATTTTCTGCACTTGATTACCTCCTGAAGCCCATCGACCTCGAGCAATTGCAGCTCGCTATACAAAAAGCGGCAACGCGAAAAACAGAAAAAACCTCAACGCAACAATACCTTTCACTCAAAGAAAATTTAAGCAAGCCTTCAGCGATGGAACAGTTGGCGGTGCCGGCGCAAACAGGGATGCTTTTTTTAAAAGTGAGAGACATCGTGTATTGTGAAGCCGACAGCAACTACACGAAGATCATGATGCTTAACAAGCAAAAAGTAGTCTCCACACGCACGTTGAAAGAATATGAAGAGCTGTTAACCGAAACGGGTTTTATTCGAATTCATCATTCATGGCTTATCAACAAAACTCATGTGAAACAGTATGTAAAAGGAGAGGGCGGCCAGGTGATCATGAATGACGGAACGGCGCTCGATGTAAGCCGCAGAAAAAAAGAATACGTTATCGAACGATTGAAGAATTAATTTGTTTCAATATGCATCACAAGTTGTTTGGCACAATGGTGAGAGGGTCGCATTTTTTTATATCTCTTCTCTATATTGTGCGGCTCATAATATCTGTCGGATAAATCTCATGCGATCTTAAAAAATTTTGGCGGCTGTTTTCGCGAAGATCATCCGAACGGTTCCGTTATCGACTTGCTCGTTTGAGAAAACCATTTCGGTCCTTGAGACGTCATATAAACACAATCCTCGAGTCGCACACCGAATTCGCCGGGAATAGAAATGGTCGGCTCAATGC
>DASQJI010000394.1:0-1515 GCA_035631175.1 Parafilimonas sp. | reverse complement strand
AAAAACGTAGCCGATCATCAAGCCGAGGGCAAGCCGGGGAAGAAAGCCGTAATACGACATGTGGATGGCGCTAAACAAAACGCTCGTCATCAAAATGCCCGCGAAGGGATTCCTTGTTACTGAGATCAACACGGGCTGCAGCGATCCGCGAAACAGCATCTCTTCGAAGAGAGCTGGCAGCAACGCAATTATGAAGAGTGAAATAATGTAATCCTGTGTCGTCTTCAAATTCGCGATCGCGATCATCTGTTTCGTGTATTCGTCTTCCAGGCTTTTGAAATATGTTTCAGCACTTTTTGAGATTGGGATTGCCTCATTCACTTCACTGAGAACAATGCTTAATATAATGCCGATGAAGACAATTCCAACGATAATAAATACTTGTTTGCCTGTAAGTGCACTATTGAAGCCTAAATATTCAAAACCCTGTCCACTCATTATTCGGGCAAATACATAAGAGGGCAATGCCATAGCGAAGAACGTAGTTGCACACTGTAACAACCGTGTAATATTTGTGTTCGTGGGCTTCAAAAGCGCTTCCTGCAAACCAGTTGGCGGTACGTGCAACCAGGAAGAGACAACGACAGAAAGAACCAGTCCTGAAAAGAGAAATAATACGCCGACAAGCATCAACAAAATCGCAAGCTGTGAAAAAGGAGAAAATCGCGGCTTACGGGGAAAATTGTAGTCGAGCATACGTAAATTTGCGCCTTCAAAATTATAAGGCAACGTGCACATGACTGCATTTAATTTCTGCCATTCATAATAATGGTTTCAATAGGAAATATATCGCTACCGGAGTTTCCATTGTTGCTCGCACCTATGGAAGATGTGAGCGACCCGCCGTTTCGTGCGGTGTGTAAAGACAATGGCGCCGACCTCATGTACACCGAATTCATTTCAAGTGAGGGACTCATACGCGACGCGATAAAAAGCCGGCAAAAGTTGGACATATTCGACTATGAACGTCCGGTCGGGATCCAAATATTTGGCGGGGATGAAGAAGCGATGGCCATGAGCGCGAGGATCGTCGAGGCAGTAAATCCCGATCTGCTTGATATCAACTTTGGCTGCCCTGTGAAGAAAGTGGTGAACAAGGGAGCCGGCGCTGCGGTGTTAAAAGATGTGGAATTGATGGTCAGGCTCACAAACGCATGTGTTCGTTCTACGTCGCTGCCTGTGACCGTGAAAACACGTTTAGGTTGGGATGACAATAGCAGGAATATTGTTGAGGTTGCTGAGCGCCTGCAGGATGTCGGCATAAAGGCACTGGCAATTCATGGCAGGACCCGCAGCCAACTATATAAAGGTCAGGCTGACTGGAGGCTGATCGCGGACGTAAAAAACAATCCGCGCATAAACATTCCTGTGTTTGGAAACGGAGATATAGATTCACCGGAAAAGGCGCTTGAGTATAAGGCGAGGTATGGTGTGGATGGAATCATGATCGGCCGTGCTGCTATTGGATATCCCTGGATATTTAACGAAATAAAACACTACCTGCGAACGGGCGAT
>DASQJI010000393.1:0-15167 GCA_035631175.1 Parafilimonas sp. | reverse complement strand
TTCTCAAAGATGGGAATCTCAACGCTGCAATCTTACCAGGGCGCACAGATCTTTGAGATACTTGGACTGAACAAAGACGTGGTTGACGAATACTTTACCGGATGCACTTCACGAATTGAAGGAATGGGTTTGGATGAGATAGCAAAGGAAGTGCTCACGAAACATTTTTATGCGTTCGGCAGAAAAGAAGATGGCCAGGGCCGTCTTCCAACAGGCGGGGTGTACCAATGGAGAGTGAAAGGTGAATACCATCTTTTCAACCCGCAAACAATTCACCTGCTTCAATATTCAACAAGAACGAACGATTACAATCTATTCAAAAAATATTCTGCGCTCATCAATGAGCAGGAGGAGAAGGCGTGCACTTTGAGAGGATTGTTCCGGTTCAAGAACGATCGCCCTTCCATTTCTCTTGATGAAGTTGAACCTGCAGAAAATATTTATAAACGCTTTGCAACGGGTGCGATGAGCTTCGGATCAATTTCCTGGGAAGCCCACACTACGCTTGCCATTGCGATGAATCGCCTCGGGGCAAAAAGCAACACAGGCGAAGGTGGTGAAGATGACAGGAGATACATTCCTCTTGCAAATGGCGATTCAATGCGTAGCGCCATCAAGCAGATCGCTTCGGCGCGTTTTGGAGTCACAAGTTTGTATATCACGGAAGCTGACGAATTGCAGATCAAAATGGCGCAGGGTGCAAAGCCTGGCGAAGGCGGCCAATTGCCTGGGCATAAAGTGGATGACTGGATCGGACGAATTCGTCATGCAACACCCGGTGTTGGATTGATCTCGCCGCCGCCGCATCACGATATTTATTCGATAGAGGATCTTGCACAGTTGATCTTCGATCTTAAGAATGCAAACCGTCATGCGCGCGTGAGCGTAAAACTGGTAAGTAAAGCCGGCGTAGGAACGATTGCAGCCGGTGTTACAAAAGCAAAAGCAGATGTTGTATTGATCGCTGGTCACGACGGTGGTACCGGCGCATCACCTGTAAGTTCTATTCGTCATGCAGGTTTGCCATGGGAATTAGGTTTGGCTGAAACACATCAAACTTTAGTAAGAAATAAATTAAGAGACCGTGTTGTAGTACAGGCAGACGGGCAAATGAAAACCGGGCGTGATATTGCGATCGCTGCGTTACTAGGCGCTGAAGAATGGGGAATTGCAACCGCTGCGTTGATCGTTGAAGGTTGCATTATGATGCGTAAATGCCATTTGAACACTTGTCCTGTTGGTGTTGCAACGCAAGATGAGCAATTGAGAAAGTTGTTCACCGGCGATGCCGAGCACGTGATCAATTTCTTCAAATTCATCACACAGGAATTGCGTGAGATCATGGCCGAACTTGGGTTTAGAACGGTGAACGAGATGATCGGGCAGGCAGATCGGCTTGAAGCGAGACCAAACGTCTCACATTGGAAATATAAACAACTTGATCTGTCGGCGGTCTTGTACAAAGAACCCGCGTCTTTCAATACATCCTTTTATTGCAGTGAAAAACAGGAAGATGTTCTTAAGGGCGTTTTAGATTGGAAATTATTGGATGCTGCAAAAGCAGCTATCGATCATGGAAAAAAGGTATTTTCTGAATTCGATATAAGAAATACTGACCGCACCACCGGGACAATCGTTTCTCACGAGATAACAAAAAAATACCGCGCCGAAGGACTGCCTCCCGACACGATTCATTTCAAATTTACAGGGACCGCGGGGCAAAGTTTTGGTGCGTTCAATACGCGAGGATTAACGCTCGAACTCGAAGGCGATGCTAACGATTATTTTGGAAAAGGATTAAGCGGTGCACGGCTCATTGTCTATCCGCCGCAACGCGCAAAATACATTCCTGAGGAGAACATCATTATCGGTAATGTAGCATTGTACGGGGCCACGGCAGGGGAAGTATTTATTCGCGGTAAGGCCGGTGAAAGATTCTGCGTGCGCAATTCGGGAGCGCAGGTTGTTGTTGAAGGCGTCGGTGATCATGGCTGTGAATACATGACGGGCGGAATCGCTGTTATACTCGGCAACACCGGTAAGAATTTCGCAGCCGGCATGAGCGGAGGAATTGCTTATGTGTATGACGTAAATGGCACGTTTCGACAAAACTGCAACAAAGAAATGGTCGACCTTGATCCGCTTGATGAAGAAGACGAACACAGGTTACATCAACTGTTGCAAAAACATTTCTCGGTAACGGGCAGCTCGGTAGCGAAATTTATGCTGGACGATCTTGAAAATCAGCTAAAGAATTTCATAAAAGTATTTCCAAAGGACTTTAAGAAAGTGCTTGCCGAGCGCAAAGCCAACGCAGAATCAAGATCCGCCGAATCGATTCTGCATGGAATAAAAAATCTCGAAAACAAAATCTGATAATCATTAAAACTCTTGAGCGGGAACGCATATTTTCTCAAGAATCATCAAGTCTATTATGGGTAAACCAACAGGATTCATAGAGTTTGAACGAGAGTTGCCGGTTAAAAAGCCGGTACAGGAGAGAATAAAGAATTTCCATGAGTTCATCTCAGATTATGCTGATGAAAAACTCAACAACCAGGCTGCGCGTTGTATGGACTGCGGCGTACCGTTTTGTCATAGTGGTTGCCCACTCGGAAATATCATACCTGAGTTCAATGATGCCGTCTACCGGAAAAATTGGAAGGAAGCTTACGAGATATTAAATTCAACAAACAATTTTCCGGAATTTACCGGTCGTATTTGTCCTGCACCTTGTGAAAGTGCATGCGTGCTTGGCATCAACCAACCACCTGTTACGATCGAAGAGATCGAAAAGCACATAATCGAGATTGCCTTCAAGAATGGTTTTGTTCAACCCAAAAAAATAAATTTAAGAACCGGAAAAAAAGTTGCTGTTATTGGTTCTGGTCCCGCCGGACTTGCGGCGGCTGCGCAACTAAACTATGCAGGACATCACGTAACGGTTTATGAACGCGACGATGCACCGGGCGGATTACTGCGTTATGGCATTCCGGATTTTAAACTGGAAAAATGGGTCGTCGATCGCAGGATCGATCTACTGCAACAAGAAGGTATCACCTTCAAATGCAACGCGCATATTGGAGTTAATATAGATCCGACAGAAATTTTCAATAGTTACGATGCGGTTATACTTGCCGGAGGATCTACAGTTCCCCGCGACTTGAAAATACCGGGTCGTGACTTGCACGGCGTTTACTTCGCGATGCAATTTCTAAAACAGCAGAACAAACGGAACGCCGCAAAAGATCCATTTGCAAACGCTGATATTGAAAGCAATATTTTCCAGGAAAGCATCTCGGCAAAAGATAAAAATGTCATCGTGATTGGCGGAGGCGACACAGGAAGTGATTGTATCGGAACGGCAAAAAGACAAGGCGCAGCGTCGATAACGCAAATTGAACTTTTGCCGAAGCCACCGGCATCGCGAACCGATCACATGCCATGGCCCCTTTACCCAATGTTGTTAAAAACGTCATCCTCACAGGAGGAAGGTTGCGAAAGAGAATGGGCGATCGCGACAAAAGAATTTTTGACCGACAACAACGGCAAACTGCGTGCGCTGAAAATTGTGGATCTCAACTGGACGATCACCGCTGATGGCAAAGCTTCGGGATATACGGAGATCCCGGGCACCGAAAGAGAATTGCCATGTGACCTTGCACTGCTTGCTATGGGATTTTTGTATCCGCCGTTGGAAGGCCTGCTATCAGGACTAAAAATAGAAGTCACCGATCGCGGCAATATAAAGACTGCCGGAAAAAGCTATCAAACGAATATTGCCAAAATCTTTTCGGCGGGCGATATGCGCCGCGGGCAATCCCTCGTAGTCTGGGCTATCCACGAAGGGAGGGAATGCGCGAAAGATGCCCATAGATTTTTATCGGCAACCTAACAGTCAGTAGTATAATAGAAAATAAAATGTGAGTAATTTCATTCAATACTCACATTTTTTATTCTACCTTGCGCATAATAAAAACATTAGTAATTTTAAAATGTGTTTGTTATGCAGAAAGTAAACCGCACTCAATTAGCTCCTTTTTTGATCCTGATCCTCGTGGCTGTCGGCGCTATCTTTGTTCCCTCAGTCGCAGATTTCGCCGATACTAGCAAATACAACTTTGCTGACATCGCATGGGTACTGGTTGCTACAGCACTCGTATTTTTAATGACCCCTGGCCTCGCGTTCTTTTATGGAGGAATGGTGCATCGCAAAAATGTGATCTCAACGATGATCAAAAGCGTCGTCGCTGCCGGCGTTGTGACCATTTTGTGGATCGTGGTAGGCTATAGCCTTTGCTTTGGCCCCACCCTGGGAGGATTTATTGGAAATCCGATGACGCACCTGTTCTTCAAGGGTGTGAACTCAGGAGCACCATGGAGCCTTGGACCGACAATCCCACTTACTTTATTCGCATTGTTCCAGCTTATGTTTGCGATTATCACGCCAGGGCTGGTGGTAGGGGCCGTTGCTGAACGCATTCGCTTTGCTTCATATATTCTTTTTATTGCTTTGTTTAGTTTATTGGTCTATGCTCCAATTGCGCACTGGACATGGAACCCGGAAGGCTTCCTGTTTAAGATGGGTGTTTTAGACTTTGCGGGAGGCACAGTTGTGCATATCTCTGCGGGCTGTGCCGCTCTTGCAGGCGCATTGGTTTTGAAACGCAGAAAAGTGCACATAGAGCACAAAGAAATTCCACCGGCTAATATTCCATATGTCCTCATCGGAACCGGTTTGTTGTGGTTCGGCTGGTTCGGGTTCAATGCGGGTTCAGCGCTTGCTGCAAATTCTCTTGCCGTTTCCGCGTTTGCTACTACCAATACAGCTGCAGCAGCTGCAGGTCTTACCTGGATGTTCCTGGATGTGGCACAAGGCAGAAAACCGTCAGTGGTTGGGTTTTGCGTGGGCGCTGTTGTAGGCCTTGTCGCGATAACACCAGCTGCGGGTTACGTGGCAATCCCTCAAAGCATTTTTGTCGGCTTTATCGCCGCAGTAGTTTCAAGCATGGCCGTAAAAATAAGAGCTAAGTCACGGCTAGACGATACACTGGATGTGTTCCCATGCCACGGAATTGGCGGTATGGTTGGTATGTTGATGACAGGAGTGTTTGCAACGAAAGCAGTCAATGCAGCAGGAAATGACGGTTTGTTGTTCGGAAATATCGCTTTCTTTTTAACGCAGCTAAAGGCGCTGGCAATCGTTGTGGCCTATAGCTTCACTGTTTCATATGCAATCTTTAAGTTTATCAATTACGTTTTGCCGTTGCGCGTGAGTGCAGAAGACGAAATACTCGGCCTGGATGCAACACAGCACAATGAAAAATACCTGCAAGGAAGTTTGCTCGTTCATAATGGCGGCGAGATGGAAGAGACGTTGGTAGAAGTAGAGCCTACTTCTGTTCCATCGTAGTTTCACTTTGTGTGCGAATTTTGAACGGCTCCTGCGGGAGCCGTTCTTTTTTTGCAAGAGTTTCAAACTCTTGCCTGTTTCATCGAATAATATCAGCCCGCAGAATTCGCAACTTTCTCTTGTCGCTCCCAGTCCTTCGCTGCAATAGCAATTCTTATTTCACCGAACGAAACCGCATCGCCAAGTTTTTGCTTAATCGGCGTTATGGAACCACCTTCGAAATTTTCCAAAGAAGATTCGATCAAATTGAGCGTCTCCGGTTTTACAATTTCATGTACCGCAATAACTCCTTTTCGCACAAGAAATTCCAGGTGCGATTCCACTGTAGAAACAGCGAGGTTGCGCAGCTTTGCGATTTCCGCGATCGGCTTACCGTCTTTATATAATCGATACGTTGCGGACCTGGTATCTTCATCTGGTCCAGCTCCGCCTTTTCTTTCACGCTTTGGCCTTTTCTTATGAACAAGGGAACCGAGTTCATGATCGCGGCAATAACCGGTTATTATTTCAAGAAACTGCTGACCATACAGCTTTGCTTTTGCTTTTCCAAATCCGCTTAATTTCACCAGCTCATCCAGGTTTTGCGGAAGATATTCTGCCATTTCATCAATGCTCTTTCCCGATGCAACATAATAGATCGGCAAATTTTTTTGATCGCATATTTTATTTCGGAGATCTCTTAATTTCCTTTGCAGTTGCGGATGGGGGCTCTCAGTATTTTTTTGCTCGGATGAAGTTCCATACGCATTAAGACTGAAAGCCGGAACTGAAAAGCTTTTCTTTTGCTGCTGATAATTGCCGATGCTGAAACCTGTACGGCAACAATCCAACAAATGTTTTTTTTCTGCCAGCAGGTTGAACATTTCCTTTGCAGACTCATTGTACACCTTTGCATGCTGCCTGCCATCCGTTTGCGCAGGCGAGGTTTTGATGAGTTGCATCATCTCGTCAGCCTGGCCGGCGAAATAAGATGAGGCCGCCATCAGTCTTTGCTGCAAAGCCTGGCTGTTTACCGATGAAGGATCGAAAAATTTGCTGAGTTGCGTCTTGAACTTCTGTGCCACACTTTGCGAAGCCAAAATTTTGTTTTGCAGGTTGTCGATCCATTCCAATGCAGCCTTATTGAACGCAGCTTGATTATCTTTTATCGTATTTCGCAGTTCGGCGCACTCGTTAACAATGGTAGTAAAGTCAAACAAATTCAACAAAATATTCCCTTCGTATTCCTTCCTCGCTCTGATTAGATCTTCCTTCAGTTGGTCGTCCGCGACGGAATTTTTTGAAAAGTTTGTTATTCGCTCATCCACCTTCAGACTAGCTGGTGCGATCTTGCTTTTGAGGATGATCCCTTCCAGCGTTGTGCACCTGCTGAGTGCAACGTAAACCTGTCCGGGCGCAAAGGCCTGTCCCGCATCGATGACTACCTTTTCAAAAGTGAGCCCCTGGCTTTTATGGATGGTGATCGCCCATGCCAGCCTTAAAGGATATTGCGAAAACGAACCGACCATTTCTTCTTCTAAACTCTGACTTGATCTGTCCAGGCTGTACCTGACATTTTCCCAAACTTCCGTCCCGACTTCGATGGCATGCTCTTCATTGCTACACTGAACAAAAATTGAATTCTCTGTTATGCTCGCTACCGTACCGATCTTTCCATTAAAAAATCGCTTTTCTTTATCGTTTCGCAGGAACATCACCTGCGCGCCGATTTTTAGTTGCAGCAGTTCATCCGCCGGATATGACTTCTCATTGAACTCGCCCTTTACCTCGGCTTTAAAGGAGAATATTTTCCCGGCCAACTTGCCCAATTGAGTAGAATTAACATGGTCGGCCTGGTAATTATGCGTCGTCAGGTAAACGTATCCATCGTGCTCACTTAACGGGAAGTGGGCGTTGAAACGACTGTTCAACAATCCCAGCATATCCGCCGTTAAAGTGCTATGACGAACCTGGTTCAGCAGATCGATAAACTGCGCATCCGCTTGGCGATAAATTTTTTCAAACTGGATGTAAGCAGGTGGGAATTGCTGTATGACGCGGCTTTCAAAAAAGTATTGACTCTTGTAAAACTGCGAAAGCAAGTTCCATTCGGCGTCCGGAATAATCGGAGGTAATTGAAACATGTCGCCGATCAGCAAAACCTGTACTCCACCGAACGGTTCATGACTCCTGTTTCGGAAATATCTTAAGATCGTATCGATCGCATCCATGGTATCAGCCCGCACCATACTTATTTCATCGATGACAAGTAATTCCAGCTGTTGAAAAATTTTTCGTTTTTCTTTGTTGATCCGCATTCTGCCCAATAGGCTATGCTTGTTCATTACTTTGTTCTCCGTGAAGCCCCTCGCTTCCGGAATAAACGGGGACAACGGAAGCTGAAAAAATGAATGGATCGTTGCGCCGCCGGCGTTAATCGCGGCAACCCCAGTTGGAGCTACGACGGCTATTTGTTTTTGACAATGCTCTCTCACATATTTAAGAAATGTAGTTTTCCCTGTCCCTGCTTTGCCGGTTAAAAAAATATTTCTCCGACTTTCAGTTACTAGCGCTAAGGCCAATTGAAATGTTTGGTTGTTATGGTCTATTGCTTGCATTTGGTTTAGGTATGAAAAAGTGAAATACTTATGCAATTATAAAGAGTAGTAAGAACTCGTAGCGTAAACATCTAAGAAATGGGTTGAACTTCGAAGTTATTTAATATTAATAAACGTTCCCGATTTTTATCCTCTGCCCCTCATCCGGACTAAACCGCCGGTCTGCAGGCGCCATTTTGGTAACATTCCCGTAACCTTCACTTAACATTGGGATAATGTTGCGCTCTTTCCTTTGCATCAGGGAAAAGATGCAAAACGTTCCTTTGCATCAAAATTAAATATATGCAATCGATAAAATTATTAGCTATTCCGGCTATGCTTACGGGCCTTTGTTTTTTTACGAATGTCGACCGCGTCTATGCGCAAAAACCAATTGCCGACACAAGCTTTAAACCCGGCGGAAAACTTTGGGGCCTCGTCTTTGGCGATTACTATTATAAAAGTCATGCGGATACGCTCAATCGCGGTGCAGTCAATCAATACACCGGGCTGCCAAAGAATAGAAATGCATTTCAGTTGCGTCGGGTTTACCTGGGGTACAACTACGACATAAGCAAGAAATTCAGCGCTGATCTCGTGCTTGCCGCGGAAGATAATTTCGTCCAAACAAGCAACGGCACAACCACAACATCCGGAGATCTGTTAACAGATAACAGGCTGGCGTTTTATATAAAGCAAGCAAATATTCGATGGAAAAATTTCTGGACAGGAACTGATCTCGTGGTAGGCCAGGTGCAGTCCCCGGCTTATGCTTTTAGTTCTGAACCGGTATGGAGTTATCGTTCGATCGAACGAACGCTTATCGATGTACGACGGACACCGTCAACCGACTTCGGCGTCGAGCTGCAAGGCAAATTTGATCCGAAAAAGGGCAATTTCGGATATAATCTTATGGTGGCAAACGGCACCGGAGCCCGACCGGAAAATGACAACTTTAAATGGTTTTACGGCGAAGTGTACACAAAACTTTTTGACAAAAAAGTGATCGTTGATTTGTTTGCTGATTACCAACGTCTCAATTGGGTTCCGGCATGGCACCATAGCCGCGCCATGATAAAAGGATTCATTGGTTATACCACGCCTGAACTCTCCGTTGGCGTGGAAGGATTTATCAACAACTTAAAGCAAGACAACTTTGCTCAACGCAGAACAGATTCCACGTTCGATACATTAACCGTAAAATCAACCGGCATATCTGTGTTTGTCCACGGTCAGTTGGTTAAGGATAAGCTCAGGTTCTTTGCACGTTATGACGCATTCAATCCAAATAATGATATCGACAACAGTTCATACATCGCTTATAAAGGAAATACAACAGCATATAATGACCCATCCACGAAAGAGCAGTTCATTACTGCAGGGCTCGATTTTACACCTGCAAAGAACATACACTTCATGCCCAATATCTGGTATGTAAAATACACGAACCAGGGACCAAAGGCCCTTTATAACAGTTATGACCTTGTGTATCGAATTACTTTCTATTATGTCTATAACAGGTAGACCAATCGATTCTTGTAAAATTCAAACTACAACACATGAAATACAATTTTTCAAAACTTCAAAGCTTATTTCTCTCAACGTTGATCATAGCCGGCCTTGTTTCTTGCAATGGCGGAGGTTCATCTGGCACTGCTGGCAGCACAACAACTGACAGTACATCGGGAACTGGCGATGCGAACACCATGCTTGGTGCGGGCAGTACTTTTATTTATCCGTTGTTTTCAAAGTTATTTTCCGTTTACAACGAGCAAACGGGATTAAAAGTAAATTATCAATCTATCGGCTCAGGTGGCGGCATTCTGCAACTGACCAACAAAACGGTTGATTTTGGCGCTTCAGACGCGGTACTGAATGATGAACAAAATCAAAAGATCGGAGTTCCGGTTTTGCACATTCCAATGGCATCAGGCGCTGTAGTCATAAGTTACAACCTCGCCGACGTAAAGGATACGCTGAAACTTACGCCAACGGTTCTTGCAAATATTTTCCTCGGGAAGATCACAAAATGGAATGACGCTGCTATCGCAGCCGTGAACGCAGGCGTTAAGTTGCCGAATACGCCGATCGTTATCGCTCATCGTTCCGATGGAAGCGGTACCACGAACATCTTCACAACATATCTTTCAAAAGTAAGTGATGAATGGAATACAAAAGTTGGAAAAGGTTCTTCCATCAACTGGCCCACTGGTTTGGGAGGAAAAGGGAATGAAGGAGTCGCCGGCCTTATAAAACAAACTCCCGGCGCAATAGGTTACGTGGAGTTGGCATACGCACTTCAAAATGGTATGAGCTTCGCGAAGTTGCAAAACAAAGCAGGGAATTTTATTACGCCGAATATCGCTTCCACAAGCGCGGCAGGAAACATCCAATTGCCTGCTGATGCGAAAGTATCATTAACGAATACCGACGCGCCGGAGGGATACCCGATCAGCGGATTCACATGGGCGCTTATTTACCAGGAGCAAAACTATAATGGACGCTCCCAGGATCGGGCAAGCCAACTCGTTAAGCTTTTGTGGTGGAATATCCATGAAGGTCAGCAGTACTGTTCCGCCTTGAATTATGCACCACTTTCGCCGGCGGCCGTGACAGTTGCAGAAAATATTTTGAAAACTGCGACGTACGACGGCAAGCCGTTGCTGCCATAAAAATTGTTTATGCCGAAGTCAATCATTAGCGGCACCGCTGTCGGATTGCGAGTGCCCTCCTACCGCGAAATAATGGATAAGCTACGCCTTAAAAAGCTTGCACGTCCATATAAACAAATCAGGTGGGAAGATTTTTTCAGGCGCTCTCTCGCTATCATCGCACTGGTATTGGTCGTGTTGGTGATGGGTATTTTCATCACGCTCATTATTGAATCAATTCCTTGTTTGAAGGCTCTTGGTATAAAATACCTGTGGGGAAAAACATGGAATCCGGTAACAAACGAATATGGTGCCTGGCCATTTTTGCTCGGCACCTTATTGACTTCATTCCTGGCATTACTAATTTCAATTCCTTTCTCGTATGCCGTTGCTATTTATTTAGGAGAATACAACCCAACAGGTTGGCTGTCCAGTTTTTTGAAAAATACTGTTGAATTGATTGCTGCAGTGCCATCCGTCATCTATGGATTTTGGGCATTGGTCGTACTCGTGCCGATGGTTCGTGTTATTGAAATTAAGGTTGGCGTTGCCCCGTACGGTGTTGGCATTTTTACTGCATCCATCATTCTCGCAATCATGATCATTCCTTATGCCGCTTCGTTAGGAAGAGAGATGATCAGGATAGTGCCCCAATCATTGAAAGAAGGTGCTTACTCGTTGGGTGCCACGAGATACGAGGTGATAAGAAGCGTGATTTTACCTTATACAAAATCGGGGTTGTTCGCAGGCGTTCTCCTATCCCTTGGAAGGGCATTAGGCGAGACAATGGCCGTCACAATGGTGATCGGAAATACGAGCATAATTCCAACAAACATATTTGCACCCGGCAACACAATGGCAAGCGTGATCGCGAGTCAATTTACCGAAGCTGATCGTACGGTCTACTTATCTGCCTTGATCGAATTGGGACTGGTATTATTTCTTGTGACGGTCGTTATCAACATGGTGGGCAAACGAATTATTAAACGATTCACGAGGGAATAGATATGATGAAGCCAAGGATCCCATATCGAAAAACAAAAAGCAAAGCCTTCCAGGTATTGATCGTCGTACTCGCGTTCATTATCACATTGCCATTGATCGCCATTATCTTCTATATTTTCAAAGAAGGCATCACTAAGATCAACTGGAATTTTCTTACAAATGTGCCCAAACCGGTGGGGGAAGTTGGAGGAGGCATTGCCAATGCACTTCTTGGCAGTTTTCTTATTGTTCTCACAGCATCAGTAATTGCCGTACCAATAGGAATTATGTGCGGGATATACCTGAGTGAAAATAGAAGAGGCCGGCTTTCATACTGGAGTGGATTAGCGGTGGATGTTTTGCAAGGCGTGCCCTCGATCGTGGTTGGCATCGTAATTTATTTCTGGCTTGTAAAACCAATCGGAACTTTCTCTGCATTTTCCGGAAGTGTTGCTCTATCGATTATGATGTTGCCCATTATCATCCGTTCTACCGAAGAAACATTAAAATTAATTCCGTTCTCATTGAAGGAAGCGGGACTTGCACTCGGGCTTCCTTATCATCGCGTGATACTAAAAGTGATCGTACCCTGCGGCGTAAGCGGTATTCTTTCCGGAGTAATGTTGTCTGTTGGAAGGATTGCCGGGGAAACGGCTCCACTTCTATTCACCGCCTTTGGCAATCCGTATTTAACAGCCGACATAACAAAGCCTATGCAAAGCCTTCCATTACTGGTTTTTAATTATGCCACGAGTCCATATCAAGACTGGCTTAACCTTGCCTGGGGCGCCTCGCTCATTTTGTTGCTGTGGGTTTTACTGATGAATATCTTCACTAAGCTCTTTACAAGACGATGGAACGTACAATTATAAAAAGCGTGGACTTTAATGCATACTTCGGCGACAATCATGCGGTGAAGAATGTGAGCATGGAAATTCCCCAGAATCATATTGTATCTGTGATGGGCCCTTCAGGCTGCGGCAAAACAACTTTCCTCCGTTGCATTAACCGCATGCATGAACTGATCCAGGGCGCAACCTCAAAAGGAAAAATGCTGTTACATGATGAAGATGTATATGACATGCATCCAATTTTTGTGCGACTGAAGATCGGGATGGTTTTTCAGCGACCGAACCCTTTTCCAAACCTGAGCATCGCCGACAATGTAATTGCCGGGTATAAATTGAATGGCGGTAAGCTTTCGAGGTCAGACAGGGAGCGCATCGTTGAACAATCACTTACAAAGGCTGCGTTGTGGACTGAAGTGAAAGATTCCTTGCACAAAAAAGGCACCTTTCTGTCGGGCGGTCAGCAACAACGTTTATGTATAGCACGTGCAATCGCGATGGAGCCTGAAGTTTTATTGCTGGATGAACCTACGTCGGCACTGGATCCTATCTCCACTTCAAGCATTGAAGAATTATTGCACGAACTAAAGAATTCTTACACGCTGATAATTGTTACACACAACATGCAACAAGCTGCGCGTGTGAGCGACCGGACAGCATTTTTTTACCTGGGTGAACTGGTAGAATATGACGATACAAAACAAATGTTCACGAACCCAACAGACAAACGCACGCAGAATTACATCACGGGCAGATTCAGTTAAATTTGTGCGGCAGAAAAATTTGATATGATACAGTTAGAAACCGAACTCAGTCAATTAAAAGATGAAGTAAAGAATATGTGGGAGATGGTCCGCGGGCAATTATTAAAAGCCCTCTCAGCCCTTTTGAATTTTGACCAGGACCTTGCACGTGAAGTGGTCGTAATGGAAAAAAGGGTCAATGCTACTGAGTTAAAGATCGACCGCGATTGTGAAAACATCTTCGCCCTTTACAGCCCGGTTGCTGTTGACCTCCGTTTTCTTCTGGCGGTATTAAAGATCAATACTAATCTTGAAAGGACGGGTGACATTGCCGAAGGGATCGCAAAGCACCTTCTCAGCACCGATCACGGCTTTAAACCGGAACTGCTTGAAGCAACCAAAGTAATAGAAATGTACCGCGAAGCTATTGCCATGCTCGAAGACACGCTAACAGCGTTTGAAAAAGAAGATACCGTTTTGGCAAGGAGCGTTTTTGAAAAAGATGAATTTCTAGACGATATCAATTCGCGCGGAAATGAACTGATAGAGGAATATTTAAAAACGCATGCTGAAGACATGGACCAGGCACTGCATGCTCTTTCGATTATCAGGAAATTAGAACGCGTCGGCGACCAGTCGAAAAATATCGCAGAAGAAATTATTTTCTATGTGGAGGCAAAAGTGCTCAAACATATCAACAAAGTGTAAAAGAATTCATGCACTCATAACATACGGTTGGCCGTTTGTTCATCTTATAAACGCATTTTTACACCGGGTTCATAGCATTTAAGTTAGAGATTCTATGCAGCCTTGCTTTCCAGCAGGGCTTTTTTATTTTCCCGATCTGAACATAAGGCTTGTCATAACGCCCGGTACACATATCCATGGTATTATTTTTTTGTCGCATTACATAACGATGAATGGCAAGCTTACAGATAATTACTTTTCTTTGTAAGAATAACAAAATTTCATTATGCTGTATTCAATGACGGGTTATGGGCGTGCAGAAAAAATAATCGGCGAAAAAAATTTTTTGGTTGAATTACGTTCGTTAAACGGGAAGCAGTATGATATCCGCTTAACGATTCCCGCGTTGCTGAAGCCGTATGAGTTCGATATAAGAACTATGATCAATGAAGGTCTCATGCGGGGCAGCGTTGAATGTCTCATCAGCCTGAAACAGAATGGCTCCGAAAAACCCGCATACATCAATACAGCGCTGGCGAAAGCGTACTTTGAACCCATGCGGTCCCTCGCAAATGAATTGGCTCTGCCAGTGGAAAACATTCTAAGCACGCTCCTTAAGTTACCGGAGGTGATCGCGCCTTCCAACGAGGTTATTGCTGAAGACGAATGGAATTTATTCACCGGCGTTGTAGAAGAGGCAATGAACGACCTCAACAAGCATCGTAAAGAGGAAGGCAAGAGCATGGAGGATGATCTTCTTGCCAGGATCATGAACATAGAATTGCAACAGGCGGCCATCGCATCACTTGAACCGCAGCGCAGAATTAAGATCAAAGAAGGTTTGCAAAAGGTATTGGAGGATAATATCGGCAAAGACAATTATGATCCAAACCGGCTTGAGCAGGAACTTATCTATTACATAGAAAAAATAGACCTAAGTGAAGAGCAAGTTCGTTTAAAAAACCATTGCGATTATTTTAAGGATGTGTTGAAAGAAACCACGATCATAAAAGGGAAAAAGCTTTCTTTCATCCTACAGGAGATAGGCCGTGAAATAAATACAACCGGGTCCAAGGCCTACGATTCAGACATACAGAAATGCGTGGTGCTGATGAAAGACGAACTGGAGAAAGCCAAAGAACAAATATTAAATGTGCTTTAGGAAATGTCCTTGAGAACATACACGGTCGTTGTTCTTCTGATCATGTTGTTACATGCATGTACCACACTGGATGTGTATGAAAAAACAGCTCCGCTTCCACGGC
>DASQJI010000392.1:0-6729 GCA_035631175.1 Parafilimonas sp. | reverse complement strand
GGGCGGCATTATCCAGCAGCGACTGATGAAGGCGGGGCATTATTGCTGGCTGAACGAAGCATCAACTGTCACCAGTAATACTTCTGCAAACCTGCTGATCTTACAATTGAAATAATTTTTTGGAATGACGTGCCGAAAAGCTTTCGCGGTCTTTCAAAATTTTACAGCAGCAGTAAATTTAGGCGTTCCAGACCTGACCGGTGCGAAGCTCTGTAAGGTCACGGAACTAGAGTACCCAACGTAAGCCCATCAATTAAACAGGAAAAAAGCATGTGTTCGTTTCTATTTTCCGAAACCTGTCAGGTTTGAAAATCCTGACAGGTTGTTGACGTTTATTGGCACGATTATTTAAGTATTAAAAGAGTATTTCTCGCGGGGTGTTTTGCGAAGCAATTCTGAGAATATACCCATCGAACCTGATCTGAGTAATGCCAGCGCAGGGAGAGAGAAATTACAGACTCCGGCTTTTTCAGCCGGAGTTTTTTATTTATATCTTCACATCGCCGTCTTGCGAAAAAGATTGCTAACTTTATCGACGGCCCTACCAATTTTTTAACCGTTTAAAATCTTCCTGATGCTCGATGAAATTGTTCCCATCCTAATACCTTCAAAAAAATCAAAAGTGATGACAGCGGGGAGCGCGATCAAACAATCGTTGCCTGATGTTGACAGTAACATTTCGTTCCTTCCACTGATCAATTATTTAAAAGAAAAAACTCCGGATGTTTCGAACATAAAATCCAGCTTCTACAAATACCTGGTAAAGAAGTTTGAAGACACGCCGGAGTTGTTGCAGACGATCAGCGATATGGTTGTGCTAGAAGAAAATTCGGAACTATTGGAATTATTGGGAACGATGCTTTTCCCGGTCGTGAGCAAACATGAAAAGAATACGTTTGCCTTGGCGACCCCTTACCAGTTTGAGGTATTTTACTACTCCGATGGTTTCCGCGAATTGTTCATGGACGCGAAAGAAGAACGGTTGCTGTTGCCCGCAGGGATGTCAGCGGAACAACTGAAGGCGATCGAATGTTCCATGATATATGATCATATACTCGAAAAGTTTTATGGTGTCAGGTTGAACGAGAGCCCGGCGCTTGTGTACCCGGTTGCCGACGCCGCAACAGGCCTCAAAAGATATTACAAGATCCGTTGCGATCGCAGGTTCATAGATATTCAGCTTAAGGGGACCTTGCCGAGGTTGCAGGATTGTGCTGTGTGCATGAATACTTTTAGGATTCTCGACCTCGAAAAACAATTGCACACGATGCCTCTTGATCTGTTCCGCATAGAGGGCTTTGGTGTGTGGATAGCAGAAGATGTTACGAAGACAGAGGCGCTCGAGGCAAGTAAAAAGATCCTGCTGCAACAAGGTGAGTTCGATGCTCCGGTAATTGAACAACTGAAATCTGTTGTGCAGATAATGATCGGTTTGAACGATATTGAAATTGGTTTGATGCCATTCGTGAAGATCAATGACGAGATGGTATTGGAAACAGAATTTACGAAGCACAGCATTGTTGGCAAAGATTGGAAGGCTGACAGCGAGGCAGATAAGATGGCATTCCAAATGTACACGCGTTTTTTAACGGAACGCGGCGCAGAGCCTATTCCTATAAGCCAGATAAACCAGGAAATGCTTGACTTCGCGACCTTTTTGAAAGCTCCTTATGCGCGCGGCACGAGAAGTTATATCAGTTATCCTTTGCGAAATGGCGACGGACTATTAGGCATGCTGGAAGTGAGCTCAAACGTTCCCGGCCAGATGACACATGAAGTAATGTCGAGAATCGAACCCGCTGTGCCTTTGTTGTCAGTTGCATTGCTGAAGGTCAGGGACATTTTTTTAAACCGCATCGAGCAATTGATCAAAGAAAAATTTACTGCGCTGCAGCAGTCTGTGGAATGGAAGTTTACCGAAGCTGCATGGAGCTTTTTGCGTGATAATTCATGCAACGTGCGAGTGGTTTTTGAAGACGTATACCCGTTGTATGGGGCTATCGATATTCGCAATTCTTCAATAGAGAGAAGCCAGGCAATACAAAAAGATCTGAAAGAACATTTAGGCCTGATAGACAAAACGCTGGACCAACTCCAGGAGCTCACGTCGCTTCCGTTGCTCGAAGGTTTAAAATTTAAAACAGGAAATGTTTTGCACTCGATCGCACAGGCAATGAACACCGAAGATGAAGTTAGAACAAATGAATTCATCGAAAATGAAGTGCAGCCTGTATTCGGTCATCTTCAAAAAAGTAACAAGCAGGCGCAATTTTTAATAGACAGTTATTACAATACAGTAAAGGACACAGACAGCGAGATATACCATTACCGGCACGAGTACGAACAAACGCTTGCCATGATCAACAATGCTGTGTTGCAATACCTGGAAAAAGAAGAAGAGCAGATACAGAAATGGTACCCGCATTATTTTGAGAGGTATCGTACCGATGGAGTCGAATACAACATTTATATCGGTCAATCCATCGCGCCGAATTGTCCATTTGACACGCTGTACCTCAAAAATATCCGCTTGTGGCAGTTGAAGTCGATGGCTGAGGCTGCACGCATTACGCATGCATTGCTACCTCAGATGAAAGTTCCGCTTCAAACTTGCCAGTTGATCCTTATCCATAGCCCAAGCATTACCATTTGCTTCCGTAGCGATGAAAAAAGATTTGATGTAGAGGGGTCTTACAATATCCGTTACGAAACCATAAAAAAAAGGCTTGATAAAGCACGAACAAAAGAGACAGGCGAACGACTCACACAACCGGGCACGATTGCAATTGTTTATTCGAATCAAAAAGAATTGCAGGAGTACCAGGAGTACATTGAGTTTTTGCAAAATAAAAATATCCTGAAGCCGGGGCTTGAACTGCTCGAGCTCGAAGAGCTCCAGGGCGTGAAAGGATTGAAGGCGATGCGTGTAGAGATAAACATGGAAGGCGAAAAGATCCCGATTAGCGCTCAGTGCATAGAGACCACTTGAACCAAGAGTAGTTCGCTATTAATCGACAATTTATCAGCATCATCATTTCCTTCGCAAGGCACTCGACTCTTTGTGAGGAATTTCTTTTTTAAATTTGGATGTGTGGTTTAGATCATTCCTACTACTACTGCTTATTCCTTTTGCTGTATGCGAAGTATATGCACAAGCCGAGGGGCCTGAAGGTCAGTACCCGTTTGTTCACTACACTCCCAAGGATGGATTAGTGAACAGTCGTGTGAGAAAGGCTTTCCAGGACAGTAAGGGGCGGATATACTTTATAACTTATGGCGGATTGAGTGTGTTTGACGGCGCACGGTTTAGAAATTACACAACCCAGAACGGCCTCGCCTCCGATGTGGTCAACGATATTTTTGAAGCCGGCGATGATTCGTTCCTTGTAGCAACCAATAGCGGCTACTTTGTGAATGTGCTTGTAAAGGGAAAACTTGGCGTGCTCAACAAAACCGACCGCACGTGTCCCGTCGTTAACCAATTTTATCTTCATGATGACCACAAAATATATGTCGCTTCAGACAATGGCTTATTCGTTTTAGAAAACAAAAAATTTCTGGAACTCAATACATCATCGCTTTCTGCCAACGGCCGCGATATACCGTATGTCAGCACCATCGCGGGCATCGGGAACTATTTAGTTCTCTCGACTGATGACATGTCATCTCATAAAGGCCTCTATTTGTATAATATCATGGCTGATAGTATTTGCGACTTCATACGGGGCGCAAATATTTTCATAGTGGGCAAGGACAGTCTCCACGATATTTGGATCACGCGCTCAGATAAGCTTTTCGTTCTTGACCCGGTTAATCTTTCGCGGGGAAAAATTGTTTTCACCATCCCGCCCGCCGGGTATGAACGCGCAAATACTTATTCCTCCGTGAATGTTGCGTTTGATAGAAACAGTATCTGGATGGTCTATCGAAATAAAGATAACCGCAGCGATGAAATTCAACGCATACCGGCTAGCGGGACCTTACTTACCATCCCTTTGCCCGAACAAATGACTTCGTTTGATATCGGAAACATCATGATCGACAAAGAAAATACGATATGGTTATGCAATGACGGTGAAGGTGTATTCAAAATAATTAATACGCCACTGCGCGTGTTTGCAAATCCGTTTGCGGAGCCCATGCAGGGCCGGGTTGCCAATGTCTTTTGCGCGGACGGGTCAACCTGGTACAGCACTAATACCAATAAATTGTTCTGCAGGTCAAGCACGGGATCAGAAAAATTCATTTGCAATGTCAATCCTGCACCTGCAATTTTCTTCCGGGACGGAAACAGGCTATTGGCCCACGACTACAATAATATTTACGAATCTGTTCTAAAGGGCGGTGATGCGATTGAATTTAAAAAGACCATCTCGTTACCCGCGTCCGATTTTTTTGGAAAAGAACTTGTCGTCGATCGAAACGGAGCTATTGTTTCCTCTCAGCGAACAGGGCTTGGGGTCTGGAAAAATAAGAAATTGATCTTTCTGTTTCCCGTTACTCCAAAAGAAACGTTTGACGCGCTTAAGCTGGATAGTAACAACATGCTGTGGGCGGTGACCCGCTATAGTGGTGTCCACGTTTTTAGTATTCACCCGGAAGATCCGTCACATTATCTGCGGGACTCATTGCATTTTGATACAAGCCGGTTCACCGGCTCGCCGAGATGCGCGACATGGGACAAAAATGGCTTAATGTGGATCGGAACGCGCAACGATGGCCTCTTCGCTTATGGGTACAGTGGGAACCGCTTAAATGAAGTATACCATTTCAATATAGAGAACGGCCTCACTGACAATTTTGTTACCACACTTGCCTGCGACTCTCTCAACAATATTATCGTCGGTACGCAAACAGGCCTCGACAGGATCGTGCGTAGTTCAAATTCATACAGGGTAGAAAATCTCAGCAAGAGCAGTAATTTTTTTGCGTTCATTAAACAGGCTTGGGCAGATGAGAAACAAGCATACGGGCTCACTTCTTCGGGCATGCTTTTGCAACTCGCTTCCGCGCGCGAAGATATCTTGTCTTATGAGCCCAAATTGCTGCTCGACGAGATGAGGGTAAATGGCCGGCCGACCGTAAATGGGGAAAGCAGTTTTAAATATAGAGAAAATAACATCAGTTTTTTTGTAGCTGCTCCCAGTTTCATTGATGAAAATCGTGTGAGCTATTCTTATCGGTTGGCAGGATCAGGCAATCAGCAATGGAGTGATACGAGTCCGGCGAATTCTGTGATCAATCTTACAAACCTCTCGGCCGCAAATTATACTTTAACAGTAAAAGCTTTTTTTCCTTCCGCCGCTTATGCACCGGTCGAGTTATCTTACTCGTTCGCGATCACCCCTCCCTGGTGGGAAACATGGCCGGTTAGAGTAATCGCTGCATTGTTGTTCATCGCCGTGCTGATTCTTGCAATTCGTTTCTATTATCGGAGGAAACTTGACAAACAAAAGACAGTATTAGAAAAACGGCAGGCTATAGAAAAGGAAAGAACAAGAATTGCAACCGATATGCATGACGATCTCGGCGCGGGGCTAACAAGAATAAAATTTCTGAGCGAAACGATCGGGATAAAAAAGCAACAGCAACAGCCCATTGAAGAAGATATCACGAGGATCAGGGAATACTCCCACGAGATGATCGACAAAATGGGTGAGATCGTTTGGGCGCTTAATGAAAAGAATGATACGCTGAGCGACCTCTTATCTTACACCCGCGCATATGCGGTGGAGTACTTATCTCAAAACGGCATCCATTGCACGATGGAGATCCCTGAAAGTTTTCCGTCCACATTTGTAAGTGGTGAGTTCAGGAGAAATATATATCTCACTGTAAAAGAGGCATTGCATAACGTGGTAAAACATTCGGCAGCAACGGAGGTTATTTTTAAAATGCGCACCGACGACCAGCTCATTATTGAGATCAAAGACAACGGTTGTGGATTTGAACAAACGAACTTGCGCATGTTTAGCAACGGTATAACAAATATGAACACAAGAACCAAAGAATTGGGAGGCGGAATCGACATCATAAATGATAACGGAACAGATATAATTATCCGCGTGCCGATCAAAACATAACTTTTGTTCTATTGGCGGATTGTGCTCAACAAAATACTTTCGAGACACACATGAGCATCACATTAACCATTGTGGAAGACCTCGACGAAGTGCGCGACGGATTAAAAAACTTTATTGGCCTCAGCACCGATTTTAAGGTGCTTGACACTTTCAAAAACGCTGAAGAAGCTTTGTCTGAAATACCAAATCTGAAACCGGATATAGTGATCATGGATATTAATCTTCCGGGCATGAATGGAATTGAATGTATCCGGCAGTTGAAAGGAGCAACACCCGCCACACAGTTCATGATGTTCACCGTGTATGAGAATGATGAAAAAGTTTTTGAAGCGCTGAAAGCCGGAGCGTCCGGTTATTTGTTGAAGAACACCGGCCTTGTTCAACTCATCGAAGCACTTAAAGAACTCAATAACGGTGGAAGCCCAATGAGCGCTAACATTGCACGCAAAGTGGTAAATCTTTTCCGCCAGGAACAAAAGCAAGTTGCTGCGCAGACCGTACTCAGTGCACGCGAAAATGAAATACTGCAACTGCTCGCTAAAGGATTATTATACAAAGAAATTGCTGATAAGCTCGGAATTAGCACCAATACTGTTCGCCAGCATATACACAAAATATACGAGAAGCTGCACGTGCAAAACAGGAC
>DASQJI010000391.1:0-9659 GCA_035631175.1 Parafilimonas sp. | reverse complement strand
CAAACATCGACAGCGTATACAACGCTTCAATTTGCATTCAACCAGATGGAAAAATAGTGGTGCTGGGAACTCATGGCCAGGTAGATAATTACCATCCTAACTATTTCGTGCTGTTGCGTCATACCATCGATGGCTCGCTGGATTCAAGCTTCGGCATTAACGGCAGGGTAAATACCTATTTTGATTCAGGACCTGATTTCGGGCTTCTAGCCACCTCACTCTTAATCCAGCCTGATGGTAAATTAGTCGCAGGAGGTTTTAAATGGGGAAGTGCACAACCGCAATATTATATTTTAGCGCGTTATCTACCGGATGGGACTCTTGATTCTGCGTTTGGCGAAAATGGAAAGGTGATTCATGAGATAGGACCATTTCCAAAGGAAAATGAATTAAATGTTTTAGCTCTTCAAGCTGATGGAAAAATATTAGCTGGAGGAAATAGTGATGGATATTGCGTGGTAAGATATAAAGCCAATGGATCTATTGATTCGTCGTTTGCTAATAATGGAATTTTGCGTGATCAGAATTTTTATGGTGGCCTAAGCGACCTTCTCTTGCAAAAAGACGGAAAAATCATCACTGCGGGAGGAGCAGCATACGCGTTCAATGTTCCCCAGGATTTTCTAATTAATCGTATTTCTTCAAACGGCACCTTTGATTCAAGTTTCGGCACCAATGGTTTTGTTTTGACAGATTTTTATGGCGGAAGTGATGGCGCATCTTCTGTCGTTCAATTGAATGATACAAGTTTCATTGTTGGAGGTTACGCGCATAATGACACCACCTCCTCTAACTACAATGCCTTTGCTGTCTATAAAAAAAATGGTAACCTCTTTCGACCTTTTGGAGTGAACGGAAAAACTACAATCGCGGGACCGACTAGCGCGAATATGAAGGTTCTTGTAGATACGTATGGAAGAATTATATCAGCAGGCTCAATACTAGTTCGCTTGAACACCAATGGAATTGTTGATTCAACATTTGGCGAAAACGGGAAGGCGATCAACTTTCAAGGCGCGCAGGATGCCGTTTTACAGGCAGACCAAAAAATTGTTACAATGAACAGCGGCTTTCTGCAAAGATTTATTGAAGACGAACCGATAGTTTCTATCGCAAAAAATATTTCTCTCATCGAAGGCAACATTGGTTACAGCGCGGCTAAGTTTAAGGTCCTGCTTAATCATTCCTCGGCTTCCACTGTAAAAGTAAATTACACTACAAAGAATGGAACTGCACAAGCGGGTTCAGACTATGTGGCCGCATCCGGAACTGCAACCATCAAGCCGGGCAACGTTTCTAAAATAGTTACTGTAAATGTTATTGGTGACAACACGTACGAGAGCAATGAAAAATTTTCGCTTGTATTAACCAATCCTGTAAATGCCTTGCTTGGAGATTTAGACAGCGCAACGTGCACAATCAAAAATGATGACCCATTATCATCTCAACAGCAAACGAGTACTGACGCAATTAGTTATAACTCGACCATCAAACTGTTTCCAAATCCCGCAAAAGATCAATTGACAATTGGAGGTTTAAGTTCACAACTCACGACGGTATGTGTTATCGATATGCGAGGAAAAACAATCATCCAAACATCTGCAAACAATCGAACTAGCACAATTAATATAAAGCAGCTTTCGCCACGCGTTTATTATTTGAGAATAGCCACAGCTGAAAAGGTTACAACGTTGAAGTTTATTAAGCAATGACAAAGATTACGCGAATAAGCAAGATAATCTTCGCTTCTTTTTTTATCATTTCTTTTGCCAGCGCGCAAGTAAAGTATGTTACTGTCACGGGCGCCGGTCTTAAAGATGGTTCATCCTGGGCTAATGCTTATGACAATCTTTCTTTCGCTAAACGCCTTTGGCATGCAGATTCAGGTACGGTCTTTTGGCTGGCAAAAGGTACCTATAAACCAAAAGTGGATTCGGTCGGAAACGCCAGTCCTGCAGATTCAAGAACAAAAACATTTTCCGTTAACTCGCGCGTGGTTATTTATGGCGGCTTTGCGGGTAACGAAACATCTCTTTCTCAAAGAAACATTTCCGCAAACCTTGTTATTCTAAGTGGAGATATCAATGCTATTGGTGATAGCACCGATAATTCATATCATGTTATGAGGTTTTCCCTTATATATTATACCGATGGAAGCGACTACGGAGTGAATGGATGTACTATCAGGGACGGTAATGCAAACGGTTCGGGAACCAATGGATATGGCGGAGGAATATTTACCGTGGGCTATATAGGAGTTTTTAATTGCACATTTTTAAACAATAGTGCGGAATCCGGAGGAGCCATATATCATTATGACGTTGGGGGAGTCAACTCAAACAATAATTTCTGTTATTGATATACAAGGAAGAAACCTTATCGAAACGGTAGCAAAAAATGAAAGCAAGACAATCGATGTAAAGCAACTATCGGCTGGCGTTTATTATGTAAGAATACAAACAAATGGTACGCCCACGATCCTGAAGTTTATAAAACAGTAAGTCAAATGAAAATTTTACTCGCGGCATTGCTGGTTGTGATCTCGCTTCCACCGGCAGATGCGCAAACACTTAAAGAGACCTCCGAACAAATCGAAGGATTACCTCTCGGAATGTATGGCGCATTTAACGATGTTCTATACACTGGAACAAACGAATGTATTTACGTAACGGGAAAAGAATCCATCGTCGGCGCTTTCGACGCAGCCCTTGTAAAAGTAAATAGCGATCTCAAAGTATTGTGGACCACAGAACGCACAGAAGGATTTTTGTGCGCTGCAAAGTTTGCCAATAATATCATCGTCTTTTCCACTGAGGACTGGAAAAAAAACACCGCTGATTTTATCAAAACGATCCACGCAAAATTGATTGACCTTCAGACTGGCAAGACCATTCGCGAAAAAGATGTCTATAAAGTTTCTGACAGGTTATATGTGCAGCCACATTTGCTGACCGATTCTGCAGCAAACTTCCAGTATTTAGAAATCCGTTACACCAAACAGGACAAGTTCATCTACTTCAGTGCTGCAAAAAGGGAAGAGGCTTTAAGAGGCACAACAAAAATTGATCTCCTCTCTCTCACTGACAACCTGGATGCAAAAAGTGTGACATTAGATATTTCGAGTCTCAAGACGGTCACGTACGATGGCAGTATATCAGACAGTAAGGGCGACCTGTTTGTAGTCTCTCATTCAATGAACAGTGTTATGGTTGAACAATATCAGAATATGCAACCTGCTGTCGTTACAGGTTTAAAAGTCAAAGCTTCTTTTCCGGAAGATGCTGAAGTCGGAGGCATAATTAGCCATGGTAAAAAAGACGACGAGATTATGGTTTTGTTGAGGACCCGCGGAGATGTGTCTTCGATAGCTACTGCGCGGTTTAACTTCGAAACAAAACAGGTTTATTCAGACGTGACTGCGGGCAAGCAACTGCCTTTAAAACAAGACCCTGATCTCATTTTAGTGGGCTTTGAATACTATAAGGACAAAATAATTATTTTAAGTGAGAAATTTGGAATCAGGCAGGCGCTAATGACTAATAATAAGACAACAGTGAGGTACTTCTGCGGCGACATGCACGTATCTGTATGCGATAGCAACTTTACACTGATCAAAGATGTAGTTGTAAAAAAGCTTGCTGAATTTAATATCGATGTCGGGCTTCGATCCGGGTATAAAATTTCAGGAGACCAGTTATTCGTACTGTCTAACACAATGCCGGGAGCGCTGCATATAGAAATAAAATATGCAGTCGTTGACTTAAATGCCTTGACATTACATGATGGAATGATCGAGAATACCAAAGCTAAAGGCAACGGCGCTATTGTAGGTTCGGAGACGCTTTGGTTCAATAAGACGGCGCTGACACCGCTAATAATTGATCGCTCAATAACTTCAACGCGAAAATTCGATAACATTTTACAAAAAATAGAGTTCTGAGGTGACATGATGGCCTCGATTGCTTCCAGGCATTATTCAAACATTTCACGGTCGATATTTTATCAGGGTTCAAGTTGTAAAAATTATGGGTGGGCAACATTTTACCACGCTTTCATCTTCATGGCTAAGTGTTTTCTGATGAGGTTAATTATGACAACTGTTTTTTTGTTACTATTGTGTTATGTTGAAGAAGTCGATTACTATAACTGCAGTCTTGTTGATATTTCAATTAGCGCGAGCACAGGATACCACAAAGTTTACTGCTGAAACTTTAAAGCTGTATCCTATTTTATGGCAACAGACTGCTGCCGAATACAGAGCTCTTTGCTACCAGGCATTTAATATAGCAACAATGCGCATTGATGATGTGATAAAGAGAGAACCTGGAAAGAATAACCTGGCAATTATCACAGACCTCGATGAAACGGTATTAAACAATAGTAACGTAACAGCCCAGATGATCAAAACCGGGAAAGACGTTAATTCACAGGAGTGGCTGCAATGGATTAAAACTGTTGACCCGCCTGTGGTTCCGGGTGCTGTTGAGTTTTTGCAATATGCGGCGAGTAAAAAAATAAATGTTTTTTATATAAGTAACCGCGAAGTATCAGGTTTGCAGTTCACTCTTTCAATTCTGCAAAAGCTAGGATTGCCGAATGCTGATACAAGCCATATGCTTTTTCTTTCTAAAGACTTTTCAAAAGAACCGCGCAGACAAGTTGTAATGAAGAATTATGACGTGGTGTTATTATTAGGTGATAATCTGAATGATTTTATGCGGGTTTTTGAAGAAAAACCGATCGCCGAAAGACTAAAGGAAACAGACCACGTAAAAGAAGAATGGGGTAGGAAATTTATTGTGTTGCCTAATGCCACCTATGGAGAATGGGAAAATGCCTTGTTCGATTATAAAGACTCTCTATCTTTTGACCAAATAATGACTACACTAAAAGCAGAATTGCAGGGCATTGATAAGAAATAGCAGAAGCAACCATCCTTAAAAAAAAATTCATGCGAAGTAATATTAATCGGTGATGAACATTTCCAAGGGTAACAGTACAACAATAAATATAACCTGAAACGCTCCGGCTGCATTAGTACCAACATACACCGATACGACAAACTGTCTACAGATTCAAAGCGGCACAAGCCCGAGTAATCCGCAGCAGTAGTTGCGGCTTGACGTTAATATTAAGCAGCAAATGCTACCTTCAGCAAAACATTTTCAATCTTAGAACTTCGCCGAAAATTGATAAAGCCATGGGATACGCAAAATTTATTGTAGCCATTTTTTTTCTGTTATGCGCCTGTAAAAAGGAAGAGGCGGTCCGGCGACTTTCATTTTCTGAACAAGAAAGAAGTTGGTTTATTTATCATGTTGGACAACAATTTAAGTTTAAAAGCGCGATCGGTGATTCTATCATTTTCCTGGTTGACTCTGTGATTGATTATTTTCACCCGGAATATAAGTATCCCGATACGACGGTAGTAATCGATGAAGCTGAGACTTATGTAGCGCATTTGACAGCAGCTGATGATTTTATTAATATTGCTTTCTATAAATCGTCTCTATATCTTTCGGACGCCAGTGAATTAAATGAAACGATTGCGTGGCATGATGTAACCGGACAATTTGTAGAAATAGACGCTATCAAAAGTGAAACTCCTTTTACTGTAAAGACCCTCAACGGTGTTACCTATGACAAAGTGAGTGCCGCGGTTCCGATGAGCGACGTATTATATCCGTGGACAAGATGGGAAAGCGCTTATTATGACCAAAAATCTGGTTTTATAGAACTAATTGATACAAGTGGAGCTTCGTGGATACGGCAATAAACTAACACAACAGCGGTATTTTCAACAGCAAGACGGAAGATCAGGGGGCAGGAAATCAAAGCAAGGCTATTAGCGGCAATTTTAATCCGTTCGTTTAATATTTAAGCTCCTTAATTTTTCTTTTGTTGTACCATTAATGTTATTTAAGACAATCAACCAGGTTTTATCGTCTAAAAATTTATAATAGACAAAATCCGCGGCTGCGTTATAATGCCATGGCTTTAACTCATTCAAACTATTTTTAATTAATTGTAGTTTCTCTTTATTATTCGTATTCACAATAATTACTTTGGTGCCGTGATTAACAGCTAATTTTTTCAATATAGCTTCTGATATTTCGTTTTCGTCTTCATTACCTGGTGCCGGCTCATACAAATTGCGCATCGTATCAAGATCTGCAGCGTTGTCGCTGATTAACAATCGTCCCCTCATTAAATATTGCGGGTCGTAAAGCCAATCGGAATAATGGCCCTCATACAGTTGAATATACCGATCTACAAAATTCCTGTCCATAGGTTTATGGGCTTCAATGTACTCCTTAACCAAAGGATAAGCAGTTTTTGCCATCAAATTAATATACTTGACTCCATACCACCGGCGCGTTGTGTCTTCTTTTCCATTTAACTGTGCAGCGAGATATCCATTAGCAACGGCTGTTGCAATGGCTTCATTAAAAAGTGAGTTCGCATACCTGTGTACAATTGATGGATTACTATCGAACCATTCTTGCATTTGATTCCATAACGAAAGGGATCTTTCATCATAAAGCACATGACATACTTCATGAAGCATAACAGATAGTAAAGCTTCATAATTATCCAGGCTGTCAGCAATAGCACTAATAGCAACATTACTTACAGCAGTGGCAGTAAAGCCTCTTGAATTAGGCAAAGGATAAAAACAAAAAACAAAAGGCACCGAAATATCCCAGGAAGAATTATAAAATTGAAGCGCCTCGGTAAAATAATAATTGATGTTCGTTGATTTTATTAAGTTGGCAACGGACCTCAGTTGTTCTTCAAATCTTTTTCTGAATGGCACATAAATTACGGCTTGATAAATAGGCGTGAATTGCTTCAGTAAATTTACAAGTGTAATTAATCTTTCATTTGGGATAAGACCCATGGAACGCAATTTAAAGTCTTGGAGGCTATCGCACAGAATGAGGTTTCGTCTTAAAAGATAGGACACATCTATTCCCATTTTTTCACCGGCGGGATAATCGATAAAGTCATAATTATAGCCTATGTACAGTGAGTCAAACTCAGCGATCAAATGTGTATTTGGTTCGGTCGAAAACTTTGATTCGTTGAACAATTTTTTATACACGTTGTCGGGGGATTTATCTGACAGGCTGTTCATAAATTGAAAAACAGCGAATGGCTCTGAAAATTTGGTTTCAAATTGTACATTTTGAGAATGGCTTTTTGCTACGGCGAACACCATTAACAGTGCAATGATTCGTTTGATCATGTGATCATTTTTGAACAGGCGATTCTAATATACGAAAATGATCGTACTATCAAATGTACGTCCACTTTTTTTCAACAATAGGTCGGGTGGGTTTAAACCTGAAAAACAATAACTGAAACGCGATTTTGAACGCTTGCGCTGGCTGATGAGAATTATTGCCGTCCGCGGATGGGCATGTATGCAAATACTTTATTAGAGCAGGGTAAACAATGTATCAAATGGAGCTTAAAATTCATTGAAACCGATATTCATTATCTTCACACCGACAATTTTTTTTCAATTACATGGTAGGCCAAAAATTGCTGTGAGAATTTTTAGTTCGAAAATCATAGCGCCCCAGGCACGGCCGGCGCAAAGTTCGTCCCATAAATTAAATTATTCTGACAGTGGTCAAATCATAGACTAAGAATATAATTGTTATCAAAAGCGTTATTAGTCGAACATCAAATATGAAAAAAGTTTCTCTCTTTATCCTTATTGCAATCAGCATGTCAGCTTACGGTTTTTCACAGGATACTGTCAGAATTAAGTACGGTTTATTCGCAGGAGCTAATGTTTCCCAAATACATACTACTGTTCCAGGGTCCGGCAGCGCTTACTCTGCTAATAAAGTGGGATTGAATTTTGGTATATTGGTCGAAGTTCCGTTTTCGAGCTACTTTGCGATCCAACCAGAACTGTCGTTTTCGCAATTGGGCTGGAACGTCACCGAGCGGTTGTACTTAGACAGCTTAACGCTGAATAATCCGAAGTACAATCTTAACTACATCTCTCTGCCAATTTTAATAAAATTTAAGGTGGCGCCCACCGTCAAGAACGGAAACGGGTTGGCCTTGTACGCAGGGCCGCAGGTTGGCTATCTCGCAGGTGCGAATTTAACTGCTGATAATGCTTCCGGCAGTCAAAGCATTAAAGACGGCTTCGGCTCTTTTGATTTTTCGGGTATCGCAGGAGCCGAATATTTTATGCCCATGGGGATAGGAATCAGTGTGAGATATCAACTGGGCTTTTCCAACATTTTCAGCAAAGAAGCCGTTGATGAATTTTACCAAATCTATGGTTCCGATGTAACGGTTAAAAATCATGCACTGACAGTAACATTTGGTTACAGGTTTTAGCGAAGCATAGCCGCGTTGTCGTTCTAATAATGTTTCAAAAATCTGCAGACAACATGGTATTTCCAATAGCAGGGCTAACGGAAAATCATCGACAACAAATTTCTACACCGCAACAGTTCGATCTTGACATTAATGATTGGGCTGCAAATGTTATCTTCAACAAAATATTTTCAATTGGTATTTGCGAGGGCTCGACGGTCAATACCTATCCCTGCAAACGCAAAATATGTTTTCGTTGTGATGATGTGGATACAACCGTAAAATTTCGAAGCCCTTGCACGAATTTAACGAGGCACCTGTGAGCCAAACAATATATAAAATCGGTTTTTTGTCAGGACTTATTGCTTTTCTTTCAACAGTTGGATATGTTGTTGTTCAGTTGTTGCAGGTTGCCGGTATCCTTAAATATCCGTTAGATGAGATCTTTATTTATGGCACTTCTCTTTGCATAGTTATACCATTTGTTCTCGAAATGCTCGCGCTTCATTACCAAACGCCGGATGAGAAAAAATTTTGGAGCCACGCAGCTCTAATTTTTGCTATCATCTATTCCGTGTTTGTTACTGCAAATTATGTTGTCCAATTGGGAACGGTAATTCCCATGAAGCTAAAAGGTGCTGCAGATGAAATTCATATTCTCGAACAAACGCCACACTCCCTGTTTTGGGACTTTGATGCGTTAGGATACATATTCATGGGTTTAGCAACTTTAATAGCGATCCCTGTTTTTGAAAAGCACGGATTTCAAAAATGGATCAGAATTTCTTTTTTCGCTAACGCACTTGTTACTCCTTTGATCACAATTGTATATTTCTATCCGGTGTATTCAGAGGATCTGCTTGTTTTAGGTTTTCCCTGGGGCATTACAGCTCCGGTTTCAATGTTATTACTCGCAATAATGTTTAGAAGAAATTCTATAACGCACAGGCGCGCCACATGAGTATTCGCAATAGCAGGGCTTCACCAAATACCGATTGCCAGAAAAACTGTTCTAGACCTTCATGTCAAGCATCGTCTTCTGATACAGAATAAGCCATTCTGAACTTAATTATAAATCATTATTTTCCTTCAGAGAAAACCTCTTCCGGGGAAAAAACTTTTTGTATGAAGTGGCCATATAACCTTTTTGCCGGCTTAGAATGAAGAAACTATGCCGTCAGGTTTCAATGGCTTGATTTTAATTGATCTAACGACAGCCTGGTTATCTTTTCAATAGTATCATCTCTTTCTTTCAGGATTATAGATTCAACCCTGCTTACAAAAAGTGTAAATAAATAATCGGAAGGTTTGAC
>DASQJI010000390.1:0-13242 GCA_035631175.1 Parafilimonas sp. | reverse complement strand
ATCAGCAGGTATTTTACGGATCTGAACATAAGCAGGCGCTGCAGTCATCGTTACCTTGTACAATTTAGGAATAATTGTGACAATAGGGCCTGCCGATGATCTGTAAACGAGAAACACTTGGTTTAACGGCGGCGACCGGAGGTCACTCGGGAAAGTTAACATAACCAACTTCTTGGCAAGGTCAACGAGAGACGGGTGTCGGTGAATGAGGACAATCAAGCCGGAAGCTAATTAATGTCATAAACAGCATCCGGCGTTTTACTAGAACTTCTGGTTAGAGAACGGTGGTGTGTTCGGAATCTGAATGACATTGAAACCGTGAGCCGTTTGCTTATGACAATTGTTGCATGAATTGGTGAGTTGAATAAACGCATTCTTAAACAAGACACGATCTTCTTTTCCGATAGAAGTGCTAACGCTGTCGATCGCAGGCTCGATCAACCCAATGGAGCGCACTTCCGGTCGATCTCTGCAGTAGTCTTTTATTCCCTGCATGGCCTCTTTTATCTCGTTTATCTCAAAATCTGCAAGCTCCCAATTTCTGTTTTGGCCCGCGAACCACAGTTTCGCATGATGCACCTGGATGTTGCTCATGAATTCTCCCAGTCCGGGCTTATAGCTTTTATCGATCACAGACTGCAGGCTATCTATTTTCGTTTGCAGGTTGTTGTTAGTAGGCTGATTGCAACTGAGAAGTATCAAACAAAAAATAACAGCGTTTAATTTCATAGTTTGTTACCCGATTTTATTATAAGATGCTGGCGAGTTTGAACCGTAATAACCTGTTGTGCCATTAATATCCACCGCGAAAAATTTGTTTAAGCTAGTTTGCTACCGGAACATATGCCAACCACGCCGCCGTCATGCCCGGCCCGGACCGGGCATCTGCTCTAAGTAATTTTACAGGCTAATAAATAAATCTTTCCTACCGGATTGAAACCCGAAAACAATTTATTCTTCCATGTCGATTCCATTTTGTAAGTTGTTTTTCTCTTGCAATTGCATCCTCTGTTTTTGGGGTGAATGAATTTGGATAAACCTTGGTAATGTGCTTTGGAATTCTTGTAAAAAAGATCAGAAGTCGCGCCAATGTACAACACTTCATGATGCACGTTTGTTAAGATATAGACTGTCCTCCATATTGCATGAACTAATGTTGGCAGATTGCCGCCTTCGCGAGAAAGACGTGCGGTCCAGTTCATGAAACTTGTACAATATTTTACTGCAAGGATCGCGATCATTTGACTCAACCTTAATAGCATAATAATACGTTCGTAATACAAAAAGATTGAGTCATCAATGTTGCATCACTCCTGCGCTTTCGATGACTTTGATACTCCAAACTTTTATTGCTTAATAAAAGTATACGGATCAAGCTCAATAAATTCATTCATGGGCACATCAACTGAAATAACCTTTTTGTTCTCCGACGTAAATCTTAGCGGCAAAATACCAAACGAAGGATTGTTGTAAGTGAGCAGCCATTCATCCTTATCCATATACTGCAACAACCCGGTGAGACTGTAGTGATTTAAAAACTTGATGTGCAGGTCTCCGCCTCCTGCCGATATAACAATGTTCCCAAACAACTCATTGTAATATGTACCGGTATACGCGCTTAACGACAACGACGGCTTATTGCTTTTCACACGGGCGTGCAATGTATGAAGGCGGTTCACTGTTTCTTCGCGTGTTTGCAAAAAGCCAGGCAACAATAGTTCGCTGTAATTCCGGTATGGCAAACCGGCGTACGCATCCAGTATCTGGTAACGCAGCAACTCATAAAACTCCTGGTTGTCGTTGTTCGTGAAAATGGCGATGCCTAAATTTTCTTCAGGGACGAAACAGGTATTGGTGACAAAACCGTCTACGCCGCCGGTATGTTCGTAGGTCATCTTACCGCCATAGTCGCTTATGAAAAGACCAAGTCCATATGCATAAAAATGAAGCGGAAGAAATGCATCTTTTTGACTTGTGATGACCGTATTGATGTCCCTTGTTTGCAGCATAGCGGACCATGGTATGATCTGTTTGCCATTTGCACGGCCACTGTCGAGCTGAAGCATCAGCCATTTTGAAATATCCTTTACAGAAGTCACTATGCTTCCGGCAGGGGCGAGATTGTCGACGTTGTCATAATTTAATAGCTGCAACTCCTTCGAAAACGAATTGCTATAAGGACTTGCCGCATCGGGCATCTCACCCATATTGTTTCCGAGCGCGTGCGTATTTGTCATCCCGAGTGGCTCCATGATTGCGTCGTATACATATACTTCCCAGGGCTTGCCGGTAACTTTTTGGATAACCTGCCCTGCGGTGAGGACACATGCATTACAATATCCCCATTGTTGTCGAAAATTTCCGGTCGGTTTAAGTAGACGCAATTTGTACATAATGGAATCACGCGATAACGAAGAGTTCCACCATGTGAAATCACCCTGGTATGTTTTTGTGCCAAGATGATGGGCCATCATATCCCGGATCGTAACGAGGTTTGTGGTGTTTGTATCATAAACCCTGAACCAGGGAAAATATTTTGTGATCTTATCATCCAGTGAAATCTTTTTTTGATAGTCAAGCTGAGCAAGACACGACGCCGTGAAAAGTTTGCTGTTGCTGCCGATCATGAACAAGGTGTTTTCGTCAACCGGTTGTTTCGACTCCAGGTTTCGAACACCATACCCTTTCATGACAACCACTTTCCCATCTTTCACAATAACGATCGCAAGGCCCGGGATATTCCAGTCTTTCATTCCCTTCTTTATGTAACTGTCGAGACTATCTCTTATAAATGAAGGTTGAGCATAGACAAACACCGATACTATGAGGGAAATGGAAAGAAGAAATGAATATCTTTTCATGATGGCGCATTAGAGGCGGCAAGATAAGATTTACATTTAATTTGATTCGAGGGGTACAAATTGGTGATCCGCTGCAAAACGCTTGATTTCAAAATATTAATTGTAACGCTGTGCGGTAAGATCGACCAGGAAAATTCTGTTAAGCTAATTTGCTGCCGGAACATATGGCAACCACGCTGCCGTCATGCCCGGCCCCGAGCGGGCATCTGCTCTAAGTAATTTTTAGAGGCCAACAAATAAATCTTTCCACCCGGATGAAATGCGAAATCAATTTGTCCTTCGCGGGAAAGAGGTGCCGTCCTGTTCATGAAACTTCGACACTATTTTACTGCAAGGATCGCGATCATTTGACTCAACTTTAATAGCACAATACGTTTAATTTTAGTTAGCAACAATACTGATGGCTATTTTAGCGCTGTATTTTAAAATGGCGGCGAACCAGAAATATCACGACATAAAATTTTTCCTGATCGCGATCGCGTTTATCAGCGCATTCAATTATTACCTCACGTATTCAAACATTTCCCTTAACTGGCATCTTCTTCTTACTTATTCAATCGATACGATCGAGGGCTGGCTTGCGTGGTGTGCTGTGCGATCTATCGTGATCTATTTAGATAAGAGACTGCCATACTCGAATCGTCCATTGAGGCGGATCGCAATACAGTTGCTTCTCACCACTGCAGCCGGACTGCTTGTCATTATTGTCCTCACAGAATTGGTGAGCGGGATAATAAAACACGAGTGGGTTCCTATGAGCTTCTTTCTTTTCGATGTTTTCATTTTCGTGATCTGGTTCTGTGTCATCAACGGCATTTATATCGGCATGCATTATTATGCTGAATGGAAATTGTCGGAAGAACAGCGGCAGGAAGAAAAGAAGCTGAGGGCAGAAGGTTTCAAAGTAAAACATGGCAAACAAGACCTGCTCATACCGTTCAATGAGATCCTGAGCTTTTATGCGGAAGAGGGCTACACAGTGCTGCTCACATGGCAAAACAAAAAATATTTTCCCGACAGATCGCTCGACAAAATTGAGGATGGTTTGCCCGGCGAGTTATTTTTCCGATTGAATCGCCAGTACATTGTACATCGAAAAGCACTGGCTGGTTTTAAAAGAACCGGCGATGGCAAGATCGATGTAATGGTCGAGGCCTTTGATAATTTTCCGAAGGCGATCCCCGTAAGCAGGTCAAAGGCGGTGAGCTTTAAGAGCTGGTTTGAACCGAAAGAGAGTTGATATATAGCGCATTTCAACCCGGATTTTGCTACACTTCGTGGGAAACATGTATTTACCAGCTTGCAATTCAATGTGAATTTTGCTGCACCTGGTCTGAATCGCGCTTTGCAGATTAGGAAACAGCTATTCGTCGTGCGTTGTTTTGTGAAAAAAAGAATTATGAAAAAAGCAGTTCTCTTACAGGTCTTCATGCTCGGAGCATTGATCCTGTTTGCACAATCTTCAGACGGAAATAAAAACAATTGCAACCTCGGAGTATCGATTAATGCAAACTATCCAAAAGCTATTACACTGGATACTATCATGAAGCGTTATACGACCGAAGCATTGCCCGGCGCCGCTATTGCTATTTATTCAGAAACTGATGGCTGGTGGGCCGACGCAGTGGGGTACGCTAACAGGGAAGAAAAGATCCCGATGGAAAATTGTCATCTGCAGTATATACAAAGTGTCTCAAAAACTTATATGGCTGTTGAGATCCTTCAGCTGAAAGAACAGGGGAAAATAAAACTGGACGACCCGATCACAAACTATCTTCCTGCCAGGTATAGCAAGTATATAAAGGGTGCCACGCAGATCACGGTGCGTATGCTCCTGAATCAAAATTCCGGCGTTCCTGAATACAATGACAATCCAAAATTCGTGTCGCAGGTCGTGCAACATCCGCTTGAATATTTCACGGCAGACGATTGCCTCAAAGCGATTGAAAACGAGGAGCCGCAGTTTGCTCCCGGTGCTAAGTACAAATACACGAACACAAATTATCTTCTTCTCTCTCTGATCGGCGACGCGATCACCGGTGATCATGCCGCTTACATAAGGGAGCATATATTCAAGCCACTGGATCTGAGTAACAGCTATTATGCACTCGACCACAATTATTTGAATGGGCTCAATCTACCTGCATCATATTGGGACATCCTTAATGCTGGCAAGCCGGCGGACATCACCGAATTTCAAAAGGAAACCGTTGCCTCATCCAAAGGCGATGACGGTATTGTTTGCACACCGGTTGACGCTGTAAAATTTTTCAAGGGATTAATGGAAGGCAAGCTACTTAATGAAGAGTCGATGAAACAGATGTTTGATTTTGTTACGGATGAAAAAGGCAACAAACGTTACGGCATGGGCATGATCTATTTTGACCTTGGCGGTATTCCTGCTTATGGCCACGGCGGTGGCGGCCTGGGAGCAGGTTGCGTTCTTGCATACATTCCATCCGCCAAACTCTATATGTTCATCGCTACAAACCTCGGCGTGTTGGTTGACAACGATACTTCAAAGAAAGCCGACGATATGAAGAATGAAGTGCTGATGGCATTGCTGCAGTGAGGGCAGGGAGGAATGAATAATGAATAATGAGTGATGAGTGATGAGTGATGAGTGATGAGTGCGGACGTTGCTCAACAAATTTAAAAACTTATCGTTTCCTGAAGTTCTTGCTTGAGAATTCTAAGGAATTATTCTACCTTTTCGGAAATATCTTCTATGGGCAAGAAGAAGAAACTCAAACAACAATTGCAGGAGGCTGCGGATAATGACCAGGACCTTGTTTCAATTTCCACGGACATAATTGTGAGAAAGGATGGCAAGCTGAAAAGTAAGACGTATGAAAAGGAGATGGCGAAATACCATATTGAACTGGTAAAGTTGCAGGAATGGGTAAAGAACCAGGGATTGAAAGTAGTCGTGATCTTTGAAGGTCGCGACGCCGCAGGTAAAGGCGGAACTATAAAACGTATCACGCAGCCGTTAAATCCCCGCGTGTGCCGGGTTGTCGCACTTGGAACAGCAACAGAAAGGGAAAAGACTCAGTGGTATTTTCAGCGGTATGTTGCACAGTTGCCAGCTGCTGGTGAAATCGTTCTGTTTGACAGAAGTTGGTACAACCGCGCCGGTGTAGAACGCGTGATGAGTTTCTGCACGGATGATGAATATCACGAGTTCATGCGTTCGTGTCCTGAGTTTGAACGTATGATCATTCGGTCAGGAATTATTCTTATTAAATATTGGTTTTCCGTGAGCGATGAAGAACAGGAGCGCCGCTTTCGCGATCGTATATCGAAGCCAACGAAGCGCTGGAAATTAAGTCCTATCGATCTTGAATCAAGGAAACGATGGGTGGAGTTCTCGCGCGCCAAAGACGAATGTTTCAAATACACCGACATTAAACAAGCGCCATGGTTTGTAGTAAATTCAGACGATAAACGCAGAGCTCATCTCAATTGTATTCATCATCTCCTGAGTGTGATCCCATACGAAGACCTCACTCCGGAAGAAATGGATCTTCCGCCGCGACAGGAAGACACTGGTTATGTACGTCCGCCGATGACGGACCAAACTTTTGTGCCGGACATATTTTGAAGTTAAAATTTGCGACACGTTCGATCGCCGCCCAACTCAGGAGCTATTAAAAATGTCATATACTTCACTCACTACTGAAACTTCGAAACACATGACAACAATTCTCGCGTCATACAAGGACAGCACGGCTTACGAGGCCGATGATCGCGGCTATTTCCGCTTTCTGATCGTGGATGAAACGAAAGAAACAGAAATTTGCTTTCGCAACTGCCCGGCCAACGAGGCGAATACCTTGCAATTTGAGATAAAAGAATTGCCGTTGTATGAGAAAAATGCACGGCCCGCATTCTACGAGTTCGCAATCCCGCGGCCATTTGCTGACCTGTTCATACAAAAACTACAACAAGAATATTTGCCGCAGAATGAATACGACGAAGTGCAGTTTACACCTTCGAAAAACCGGGTTGAATCGATCCCTCAATATTCGAATGGAGACGAACTCGCGGACCAGGACTTCGAAATAGGAGGTGAGGGGTAAGAATTGCACCCGGAACATGAATGTCCTCACATTAATTTTAACGCGTTGCGCTATTAAGATGGCTTTGGGGGAAAACAGGCCAGACTTTGTGAAACTTGGTGCCGTGGTGTCTTAGTGGTTTCTGTTCTTTCCGAACCACTAAGACTCGAAGACACAAAGACACTAAGAGAATGAGCCACACACTCTGAAAGTCAATGCCACATCACATTAATTTTAATGTTTGTTTTCCTGCACCAGGTTTGCACGTGCCACCTCTTCCACTGAATTGTTGTAAGTTAGCGTTCTCTTAGTCACAAGATAATTCACCAAATAATTTGCGATGAAACTTCTAATAACCGGCATTGGCGTGTTAAGTATTCTTGCGGGAAAAGATCCGCAATTAAACAAACAAGGCAATTCGCAACCACCGGGTTTTACTGATAATAAAAAAGTAGTTGTGTACACGACGGCGAAAGGAACAGATTACCGTATATCTGAGACAGAAACGTTACATTTCTCGCACATGGGTCAGCCGTTTGAAACGCAGGTTTGTGTTTTTGTCGATCCATCCAAAACATTTCAAAACATATTGGGCTTTGGCGGTGCCCTCACGGACGCGGCCGCAGAAACATTTTACAAACTTCCTGAAGCTTCGAGAAAAGAATTGATGCAGGCCTACTACGACAAAGACAAAGGCATTGGATATACAATGGCAAGGACGAATATCAATAGTTGCGATTTCAGCAGCGACACGTACACTTATGTCGCAGACAATGATGCATCGCTTTCGACTTTTAATATCGATCACGACAAGAAATATAAAATACCCCTGATCAAAGAAGCGATGAAAGCTTCTGGCAATGATCTGCGCCTTTTTGTTAGTCCGTGGTCACCGCCTGCATGGATGAAAGACAACAACAGTATGATACAGGGCGGACGGTTAAAAGATGACATGCGACAAAGCTGGGCGAATTATTATGTGAAGTTCATTAAAGCTTATGAGGCAGACGGCATCCCGGTGTGGGGCCTTACCGTGCAAAATGAACCGATGGCAAAACAAAAATGGGAGTCATGTATTTACACCGGTGAAGATGAAAGAGATTTTGTAAAAGGATTTCTTGGGCCAACGTTGAGAAAGGAGGGCTTACAAGGACAGAAATTAATTATCTGGGATCATAACAGGGACCTGTTGTATCAACGTGCTGCTGCTGTGCTTGAAGATCCTGACGCAGCAAAATATGTGTGGGGCATTGGGTATCATTGGTATGAAACATGGACGGGCAGCGGCATGCAGTTTCAAAATATGCAAAGAGTAACAGAAACTTTTCCTGATAAGAACCTGATCTTTACTGAGGGCTGTGCAGAATCGTTTGATGCGAAAAGAATAGATGACTGGAGGTTAGGAGAAAGATATGGCCACTCCATGATCAACGATTTTAATAATGGTACCGTTGCCTGGACGGAGTGGAACATTCTCCTCGATGAACACGGTGGGCCAAACCATGTTGGAAATTTTTGTTTTGCACCCGTTCATGCTGACACAAAAACGGGGAAGCTGATGTACACGAATTCGTACTACTATATTGGTCAACTTTCAAAATTTGTTCACCCGGGTGCGAAGCGGATCATCAGTTCCTCTAACAGGGATAAATTGGAAACGACTGCATTCATGAATCCCGATGGTAAATTAGCGGTAGTTGTAATGAATAGTTCAGACGATAAGATCACTTATCATCTTTGGATTAATGGCGAAGCCGCAGAAACAACGGCTCTTCCACATTCTATTGCAACGCTTGTTGTTGAATAAACTTCTTTTTCGCCGCATGCAAATTTCAAGGGAGCACATTTCTACGAAGAATTTCCTCAGCGAACGTCATTCTCGCGAAAGCGGGAATCGCATGATTTTAAGGCATGCCTATGCCCGATCTGGAGCAATGATTCTAAAAGGGATCCCCGACCGAACTTACCTCTTCAAGATCTTTTCACCATTGTCATGATAAATTTTCCTGAGTGTTGCATCACTCAACGCAAGCCCATATAATGGCCAGTGATAATTGAATTGGTCCTGTTCATAGAAATGTTCGTCTGCTGATTCGAGAATACGAAAAGTTATTTGGTACATGTTCTTGCTCGTGCCCATATCAGTGCCGTAAACAATTCTATCCGCATATTTCTCCATGAATGCATGCACGTAACGCGGAATTGGAGCGATCTCTCCGTAGCGAGCCGCGATATCTGCATATAGATTTGGATATTTATCAAACAGTCGCCCAAGTTTGCTTAGATCTGAACAACAGTTCGCGAGGTGACAGGCAATAAAAATTGTTTTCGGATTGTCTCTGACAGCGTGCTCAAGCGTTGCAACCAGTTGGTCATGATCGAGAATTCCTTTCTTGCTCATGTCCACTTTCCATTCGGCTGCATTCATCAATCCATCGTTCGTGGAATCGGCATTTTGATACATCCACGCATCTTCTGCCACATGGATGCTTACAGGCATGTGCAGCTCCGCACACTTTTCCAGCAGTGGCTTCATTTGCAGATCGTCGATGTGGAGACCCCAACCTTTCACCGGCGTTGAATAAAATTCTCCAAGCCCTTTATCGCCTAATTCACCAACGCCACGCGCACCCATCTTATAACATCTTTCTAATTCCGCGATCGCATGCGTTTGCCAGCCCGGATTTTCATAGCCCGTATAATCGAACCCACACCACAATTCAAACCGGTCTTTATAACGTGCATACTTTGCGACAGCAGAATCAAATCTCGCACCGGTTGCATAAGTAAGGATCATACACTTTGCAATTCCAACTTCGTCCATTGTCTTTACCCACTGATCTACTTCCGCATCGGATTTCGGATAATCGTGAGAATGAAAATCCGTCACGGAATATTTTGCCTTTTCAATTTTTGTTTGCGGGATCTTGTAAATGGAAACCGGACGATAGTCTTTTAATTTAAGGTCATTTACGTCCTGGCCGAAAGCTGTTGTGGGAACAAAGATCAGTGTGATGGCAGCCAAAAATAAAAGCGATCCGCTGTCAGTACAACCAAACTTTTTTCCGTTGGAAATTTCTCGCTCTGCTCGAAGTGACGAACCGCGATTCTTCGCGCGCTGACGTAGTTCTTTAATCATTCACTAAGTATCTTTTCACAAATTCAACCATTGCGTAAAACAGAAAATCCTGGTTGTTTTTCTTACCAAAACCGTGGCCTTCATCATTCGCCATAAGATACCAAACGGCACCACCGTTCTTCTTTATTTTCTCAGCCATATTTTGGGACTCGGTGTACGGAACACGCGGGTCATTCTTGCCCTGAACTATAAACATCGGCTTTGTGATCTTGTCGACGTTGTTCAGTGGAGCTGTTCTTTCAAAAAAAGCGGCCATTGCTGTGTCGCGTTCATCGCCGTATTCTACTCTTCTCAAATCGCGCCGATAACTCTCCGTGTTTTTTAGAAAGGTATTGAAGTTTGAAATTCCTACGACGTCAAGCGCACAACGGATCTTGTCGTTGTAATGAAACGCACAAGCGAGCGTCATGTAGCCGCCATAGCTACCGCCGGTTATCATAATGCGGCTTGCGTCAAGATTGGATTGTGTTGCAATCCAGTCGATCAATGATCCGATATCCTGCACAGACTCTTCCCGTTTCATGCCATTGTCAAGATCCGTGAATGTTTTACCGTAGCCAGTCGAACCGCGAACGTTCGGATAGATGATCGACACGCCCAATTCATTTAGGAAATAATTACTGCGCCCGATAAATGTCGGCCGCGATTGTCCTTCGGGCCCGCCATGGATATTGATGATAACAGGACGCCTGCCAGTAAACTTTTTATTTGCCTTATACAGGAAACCTGATATCTCTTTTCCGTCGAAGCTTTTCCATTTAATTAACTCAGGCGGTTCAATGCCCGAAACGTCCATACCGCCGAGTTCGCTCTCTGTCCATCGCGTCAGGTTCTGTCTTTCTGTATTCCATTCGAAAACATCGCTGCTCGCGTTGGATGAGATGTAACTAAAGGCCAGCGAGCTGCCATCTTTATGCCACGTTATGCCGCCGATCACACCGGTGGGAACCGCATCAACGCGCATATATTTTTTTGATGAAGTGTTCATGATATAAAGCTTCGATGCGCCTGCCTCGTTGGTTACGAAAGCAATTTGTTTTCCATCTTTAGTAACGTCAATATTCGTAACGTCCCAATTTATTTCCGGCGTGAGAACTGTTAATTTGTTTGAAGAAAGATCATACCAACACAGCTTTAAAAATTCGTTGTCCTTATTGCTGAGCAGGTAGATACCTTTTCCGTCTTTACTAAAGATCCCGTTGCTGTAAACTGCTCGTTCATCCTGCTGCGGAAGCAATCGCTTTTTGTCGCCGGTATTGAAATCATATATCCATAAGCTGGATTCGTTCACTGAAATTTCTTCTTCAACGATTAATTTCTTTTCATCATCGCTCCAGTCATCGATGCTCCAACCACCGCCCGATACCTGCATAAGCATTTTGTTTGTTGATGTATCAAGCGGGTCCATCATATAAATATCTCTGTCCGCGCCGTTACGCCTTGTTGAGGTGTAGACGATCTTATTTCCCTTTTCATTCCAGGCGATATTTCCATTTTGACTTCGGCCACCCGGAGTAAGTTGTATTGATTTTCCTGTTGAAATTTGATAGCGGTATATCTGGCGAAACTCGTTGCCACCGGAGTCTTTGGCATATAAAAAATAATTGGCGTTTACGGGGTTGAACGTTGCGGTTGACACCGGTTCATCAAAAAATGTGATTTGTTTCCTTTCGCCTCCGGGCATCTTCACCCAATGCAATTGAGGAGTGTTGCCAAATCGTGTTGAGATGAGCATTTCCTTTTTTAACGGATGCCAGTCAACGACAACGGCGCCGCGTGATTCAGTGTAGGATTTTACCTCGGGAACGATCGACGCGGGCAGCGGAGGAATGCCATCGGTTACGAGGTTGTCGGCAACGGGGATCGTGGGTTCCTGTGTGTGCGCCGCAACAAAAATAAAAATCGAAGATATCAACAACATGACCTTTCTCTTCTTTTCAATTTTCATAAAAGAATTTTGCGTGGAAGATAAAATGAATGATGACAATCGGGAAATTGAATTTGACCGGCGGACGATGTGTGGGTTGCACTACCAATCTTCCTGTGATCTTTTTTCCGATTGATATTCGATGATAACGGTTTTGAGCAGATCCGACATCTTGCCCTCTACATTGCTCATGGACATTCTGTTCTGCAGTTCAAAGTCAAGCATATTTGCGATTTGACGTTGCTCCTCATCGGAAAGCTGCCCGATCTTCTCAAAAAGTTCGTGTAGTTCGATGATCATAAGGTTTATTTTTTTAAAGCTAATAATTTTTTTGATACTGCGAATTAGCTCGTTCCGCACTCATGTTTCATAAACCACGCGTCCCCTCACCATTGTCAACTTCACATTAATATCTTCATCAAAAATCACGATGTCTGCATCCATGCCTGCCTCAATCGATCCTTTACGATCTGAAACATTTAGGATTCGGGCAGGAGTGGCTGTCATCATTTTTACAGCGTCTTTTAACGTTATGCCGCCCAGGTTGATCATGTTTCTGATCAGCCTGTCTGCCGTTGCCACGCTCCCGGCGAAGGCGCTGCGGTCTGGCAGTTTGGCTACACCATCTTCAACGATCACTTTTAAACCCATATCGATATTGCCTAACACACTTTCACCTTCGGGCATGCCCGCGCCGCGCATCGCGTCTGTGATGAGAGCCGTTCGGTCCGAGCCTTTGATCTTGTAAACCAACTGCAATAATGGCGGTGGAAGATGAATGCCATCAGCGATAATTTCAACGTCCATTTCATCGATGAGATAAGCACTTTCGATCACGCCCGCATAACGATAAGCATTTCGCCGTGTAACGCCAGACATGCCAGAGTAAAAATGAGTCGCGAGTGTGTAACCATTTTCAAAACCTTTTTCAACTTCTTCATAAATGGCATCTGTGTGCGCTAGTGCGACGAGAATGTTTTTTGATCTTACGCAGCGTGCAAATTCAAGCGCTCCCGGCAGTTCCGGGGCAGCACTCCAACGCCTGATACAGGAATATTGCGACAAAATTTCTTGATACTCGCCAGGATCCGGATCGCGAATATATTTTGGGTCTTGTGCACCGCACTGCCTGCTTGATAAATACGGGCCTTCAAGATGCATCCCTAAAAACTGTGCACCGTTGATGTTATTTCTGTTTGCGATTTCATAAACAGCAAGCGTTTTTAAAATGTCCTCTTTACTCGCTGATAATGT
>DASQJI010000389.1:0-29286 GCA_035631175.1 Parafilimonas sp. | reverse complement strand
TGGCTTTGCCCTGCAGAATGCGAATGTGAGCAGAATTTTTCAGACGCTCGGAGCAGATCTTGACAAAATAGCGATTTTATGGATCGCTGCTCCCGTTACCGGGTTGCTGGTTCAACCCATCATTGGTTATTTAAGTGACAGAACATGGCATCCTTACTGGGGCAGAAGAAGACCATTTTTTTTCACCGGCGCTATTCTCGCATCGATCGCGTTATTTCTGATGCCTAATTCAGCAGCCCTCTGGATGGCGGCGATGTTACTGTGGATCATGGATGCGTCCATCAATATTTCAATGGAGCCTTTTCGCGCATTTGTAGGCGATAAGTTGCCTTCATCACAACGAACGGCAGGCTTTGCAATGCAAACTTTTTTCATTGGACTCGGCGCGGTCATCGCTTCTCTTTTGCCATATATTTTCACGAACCTGTTTGGTATAAGCAACACGGCGGCGAAGGGAGTGATCCCGAATTCGGTGAAGTATTCATTTTATATTGGGGGCTTCGTGTTTCTGGCTGCCGTCATGTGGACCGTTTTTACAACAAAAGAGTTTCCACCGGAGGATATCAAAAAATGGGAAGAAGAAAAATTAAAATCGCGTGGCTTTGCGCAGGGATTTATGGAAATTGTTCGCGGCATTGGTTCAATGCCAAAAACGATGCTGCAATTAGCGGTCGTGCAATTCTTCACATGGCTCGCTTTTTTTTCCATGTGGATCTATACTACAGCAGGCGTAGCTCAGAATGTGTATCATACTACCGACACTACTTCTAAATCATTCCAGGATGCGGGTGATTGGGTAGGAGTGATGTTCATGGTATATAATGGCGTTTCCGCTTTATCCGCTTTTTTGCTGCCGATGTTAGCGGCAAAGATCAGCAGGCGGTTTACTCACTTGATTTGCCTGATCCTTGGCGGAGCCGGCTTAATATCGTTGTTCTTTATTAAAGACCATCAAACGCTGCTTGTCTCCATGGCCTTCGTGGGAGTGGCCTGGGCGTCTACGCTCACTATGCCGTATGCGATCCTTGCCGGCGCTTTGCCCGCCAGCAAGATGGGGTTCTACATGGGTGTTTTCAATTTTTTTATTGTGATCCCGCAAATTCTTGCTGCTGCGATCCTGGGGTTTTTTGTAAGAAACGTTTTTAATGATGAAAGCATTTATGCATTGCTCGTTGGCGGCATATCGATGATTATTGGCGGGTTCATGAATTTCATGGTAAGAGAGAAAAAACACGAAACTGCCGCGGAAATTATTTCAGATGTAGAGGCGTTACGTCTCTCCGAATAAAACTTCACCGCATTTAAATTCATATTTCTAAAATTTTTTCATGCCGATCAAAAAGTTTCTGTCGACTGTCTTTACAATGCTATTGCTCTGTGCTGCGCTTTCAGCACAGAATGTCGATATCTACCCGACTCACTGGTGGGTCGGAATGAAATGGAATAAACTGCAGTTATTAATGCGCAGCACGGATGACAATTTCAGCAAACAAACGGTGACCATCAACTACCCCGGCGTTGCGGTTACCGGAACGCACAAATTTGAAAACGGAAAATATTTGGCCGTTGATGTAAACATTGCATCAACAGCGAAACCGGGAAATGTTTCAATCCACTTTTCCAGCGGAAATAATGTGACATGGGAGTTGAAAGCAAGAAGGAAAGGCAACGGAACATCATATGCACAGGGTGTAACATCGGCCGATTTGATCTACCTAATCATGCCCGATCGTTTCAGCAACGGCGATCCTTCTAACGACAAGTTCAACGACATGAAGGATACCAGTTCGGACCGGAATAGCCCTTTTTTAAGACACGGCGGAGACTTGCAGGGCATCACTAATCATCTTGACTACTTCAATGATCTTGGCGTTACTGCTTTGTGGCTGACACCAGTCGTAGAGAATGATATGGGTTTGACCAGTGAGAACGGAACTATGCGAAGCACCTACCATGGGTATGCTTTTACGGACCAATATAAGATCGACAAACGTTTTGGCGGCAACGAAGCTTATAAACAAATGGTTGACGCTGCGCATGCACGCCACATAAAGGTGATCCAGGATGCGGTGTATAATCATTTTGGAGATCAGCATTTCTTATTCGCCGATCCGCCTTCAAAAGACTGGTTCAATCAATGGCCTGTTTATACAAATACCACGTATAAAGATCAACCGCTCGTTGACCGGTACGCATCAAAAAGCGATTATGACATCTCAGTAAAAGGCTGGTTCACCCGTTTCATGCCGGATGTAAATCAGCAGAATCCGTACATGGCAAACTATTTAATCCAGTATGCACTTTGGGCAGTGGAAGAATTCGGAATTGACGGCTGGCGCGTGGATACTTACTTCTACAGCGACCGCGACTTTCTGAATAAAGTAAATGAAGCTCTGTACCGTGAATTCCCAAACGTCACAATATTTGGCGAAACAAGTATGCAGTCGGTTGTCGAGCAGGCTTATTACATGCAGAACAATATCGATACAAAATGGAAGAGTAACCTGCAGGGGGTTACAGATTTTGAATGGCAGAGAAGCGCGTTGGCGGGCGTAAAAGATACAATGACCTGGAACGGTGGCATCAACCGTTTTTACAATACACTGATACAGGATATTTTGTATAAAGACCCAATGCGCAATGAAATTTTTTTAGACAATCATGACCTGGATCGCTTTTACTCGGTGGTTGGCGAAGATTACAATAAGTATAAACAAGCGATGATATTATTGCTCACACAACGCGGCATTCCACAGATATATTACGGAACGGAGATCTTAATGAAGAATTTCAAAAATCCAACTGACGCTGAAGTAAGAAAGGACTTTCCTGGCGGATGGCCGGGCGACCCGGAAAATAAATTTGTGGCAAGCGGAAGAACTGCCGCCGAAAATGATGCGTACAATTTCGTGAAAGCGCTGGCCCAGTTCCGCCTGCGTTCATCGGCTATTAAGACCGGAAAATTTATGCAGTATGTTCCGGTTAAGGGTGTATATGTTTACTTCAGGTACGACGACAAACAAACCATCATGTGTGTGATCAACACTTCGGTTTCCGAACAGGCAATTGATTTCTCAAAATATTCGGAACGAACCGGTGGATTCAACCGGGCTGTAAATGTTTTTGATCAAACGTCTGTTAACACGTCCGGCCTGATAAATATTGGAGCGCAGCAAAGTATAGTCTGGCAATTGGAAAAATAAAAAAAGGCTGTTTTCTCAAATCTTTCGATCGAGCCACAGCCTCAGTTTTTCCAGGTAACTATTTTATTGTTTTGCCCAGTATCCCTTTTTCCAATAATAACCACCATTAGAATGACGTACCCAAACACCACTTACCCAAACGCGGTGTGTTTTCGGGCGGGTCCAGTAACCGTTACGGTACACGTACCTGCCGCCGCTCCAATACCAGTCGCCGTCAACCCAAACATAATCGGCTCCGGGTCTCATAGGCCTTTCATACACCGGAACTGCTGGTTGGGCTGAAACTGTATACCTGCCGGGTGCGCAGCTATCGAGGGTTAATACGGTTAAAACAATGCTTGCTGCAACTAATAGATTTTTCATGTGATACTTTTTTGTTTTCAATTAACCTGTAAAAACAAGTTTTTTTGTTATCACTATTTAGCCAACAAATATGCCAGTCGCCCATAAGCGGCCTTAATGCCTTGTTATTAGGCATTTTCGATAAATGCTAACGTGAAAAAGTGGGGATTTTGTTGCAGATATTTCCCAAAATTTAGTATTGCACCGGCTGCACTGTATATCCTTTTTTTTGCAGAAGTGCAATCACTCCATTGTCGCCTCCCAAATGAGCGGCGCCCACGGCAATGAACGTCGGCTTTAGCTTAGCCTGTTCAATGATCAAGGGGATCCATTTCTCATTTCTGTTTTTCAAAAGAAGATCGTCATACTGAGAAAATTCTTCATCTTCATACATCATTGCATGTAGAGCATCAAGATCTTTTCGTTTGTACAGGTCAAGCATAGCGTTGAAATTTTGCTTGATACTGTCGATATTATTGAACGTTTGCGCCAGCTCTTGTGCCTGCGTTTTGTACGGAATCGCATCAAAAATCTGTAACTGATCATCTACTGTCTCGAGGCCTTTTACTTCCATTTGATTTGCTTTTGCCATCTGCAGGAACTTTTGCTCCCAGGCCTCTGCTCCATCACATCCTAATAACGCAGGATACATGAGCGTCTCAATCAGCTCAGGTTTCATTGAAGTCATCATTTCCAGCGACATGCCGGTAAGTTTTTTAAAGTGCACCAAAAGCGAATCGTAATCAGCAGCGGATAATAAATCTTTCAGGGTGGTGTCGTTTTTCATTTGGATATGCTGCATGGTCTTCAGCATCACAGTGGGATCGTCGAGGTCGAGCTCCAGGTATAATTGTTGTGTTGAGTTGAACTTTTCTGCAAGATTTGGAGCGACTACAATATCACCCGGGCACATCAGGTGGATCGTGCCGAATAAATAAGATGGCGCAGAAATGCCAGGCCCTGTTATTTGCCATAATAATGTTTTTTCCAGTGGAGGAGCTCCTTTTACGATCATACCGGTTGAGAGTGTTAAACAGAAAAAGCAGAATTTTTTCATCGGACAAAGTTCATGAATTCATCTGCATCCTGTTGTGGGCATCTTTATTTTAGACAGGTTTAACGTTCCTCATAAAGTTTTTTCGGAAACTTGCATGAAACTACCAATCAAATTGTTGAGATGGATGACAGGGATAACAAATCGCCGCAAATATTAAACTCGGCTTCAAACTTCCTTGGCTTTTGCTTTTTGGTTCTCACATCTCTTAGATTCTTCAAGGTCACCGATACTTCTTTTATCGACGAAATAACGATGGGTTGTTTTGTCATCTTCATGTTCAGTTGCCTGTGCGCCTTTTTATCCATACGGAGCAAAACAAATCGTTCTTTTATTTATGAGACGCTCGCTGAATTTTCCTTCCTGGCTGGACTGGTGGTCATCTTTTTGATGACGGTCTTGTTCATGCTGCGCATTATTCATTAGCACGCAAGCAGGTCAACGTATTGTTGAATGTACTCTTGTTTTTTCTTGAGCCGGTACTGCATGATGAATCTTGGATGTGGAAGAGGTTGTATTTTTTTGAACCAGTTTTGTTGGGCGTTGAGTTTTTGGAGATATTTTAAGTTCTCTCCTTCGCCGATACAGAAGCAAACATCTGCGTCAATTCCAAAGGCAAGTTGCCGGTTCATGCAATCAATAATGAATGGCTGAATGCTCTGAAGGAGATCTTTGTCGTCATAATAATTAAGGTTCTTCCCATCTTTCACAAAGCCCAACGGGCTGACCGCTGAAAAATAGAATTGATTATAAAAATCCTCCACGGTTCCAAACGCTTTGATCATATTATAGATGAAAACGGAAGACAATTCTTGCTTTTTTTGAAAATCATTTTTTATCCCGCAAACTTTTTCGAGACGGATTGGATCGGTAAAAGGAATTCCGGTTGTGCCGCCGCCGAATCTTCCGGGGTTGATACCAACGAGCAGGCGGCGTTTATTTTTGTCACTGTAATATTTTTTGTAAAACGATGTACAAACTGCTCTCACATCTTTGCGTTGATGCGCATCGAGAACCTGGATATTGTTGGGTAAGTCGAATGGAAGCTTTACAGTAAAGAGGAAGTTAAGGATCTGATCAGCAAACATGTGTTACTTGCTTTTATTAGCAGGCTACGGCTTGGGAATCTCCAATTCTTTGCAAATGGCATCACATAAAAATCGATCGAGCTTCGGATGCCGCGGAACAGTCGTTTGTTTATTGTTCAAATGATTTTTATAGATATCGTGCTTGCTTCCTGCCTGTGGAGAAAACACTGATGTTTTGAAAGATGTTGAAGGAACTCATTCCTTTTTAAACTCATTAGCCAAGAATTAAATCTTCTTCTAAGACCGTATTAGTAAGAGTATTTGTTTCTTGCATGCTGTTGAGATAGAGAGACAAAGCGTCAAGGACATTTTCCCGCGTTTCATCAATTGTAGATCCTTGAGTGCCTACTGCAGGAATTTCTTTAATTGTGCCTATGTAAAACTCTTCGCCTCTGGCTATAGCAATTGTAAGTTTCATTTTGTTGAATATCAGTTCAAAATTACAAACTTTTGAACGAGTGCTCAATCGATCAATGCGCCTCCAGCCAATTGTCTCCCACTCCCAGGTCTGCTTCTACAGGAACTCCGCACGGCAATGCCATGGCATTTTTCATATTGTTCAATATCAATGGTTGCAACACATCCAGCTCTTCTTTAACCGCGTCGAAAACAAGTTCATCATGCACCTGCAGGATCATTTTACTTTTCAGTTTCTCTTTCTGCATAGCATCGTGAATTTTTATCATCGCCATTTTTATCATGTCTGCCGCGGTTCCCTGGATAGGTGAGTTGATGGCATTTCGCTCCGCAAAACTCCTCACGGTAAAATTTGAAGAGTTGATATCTTTCAACCAGCGCTTTCTGCCTATCAGGGTTTGCACATAGCCATGTTCACGGCAAAAATTGATTGTATTGTCCATGTACCTCGCGATGCCGCTGAATTCCTTTTTATAATTATCGATGATCTGCTTTGCTTCAGCGCGACTGATTCCAAGATTATCGGCCAAACCAAATGCGCCCTGGCCGTAGATGATCCCGAAATTCACGCTCTTCGCTTTATACCGTTGCACTTTGGTTACCTCTTCTGGCGCAATCCCGTACACTTTGGCGGCTGTTGCAGTATGAATATCGATATTGCTCTTGAAGGCAGCGCACATATTTTCATCGCCGCTGATTCCAGCAACGATCCTCAACTCTATCTGCGAATAGTCAGCGCTGATGATTACATTACCATCCCTCGGAATAAACGCTTTTCTTATTTCTTTGCCACGCTCAGTGCGTATCGGAATGTTTTGCAGATTTGGATTGTTGCTCGATAACCTGCCCGTTACCGCCACCGCCTGGGCAAATGTGGTGTGTACTCTGCCAGTTTTTTTGTTGATCAGTAATGGTAGAGCATCCACATAAGTGGACTTCAACTTGGTAAGCTCGCGATAGATCAAAATATCTTCAACGATCGGGTTGCTTTGCGCGAGCTTTAGCAACACATCTTCGCCGGTCGCATATTGACCGCTCTTCGTTTTTTTAGCAACGGGATTTAGTTTAAGCTTTTCAAACAAGACCTCGCCCAGTTGCTTCGGTGAACTCAAGAGGAATTTTACTCCTGCTCCCGCAAAGACAGCCTGCTCTGCCTGGTAAGCTTCCCGCTCAAGTTCCTTCGAATAATTCGCAAGAAAAGCAACGTCGACCATTACACCTTCATACTCCATGTCCGTGAGTACTTTCACCAAAGGGTTTTCCACTTCATAAAAAACACGTTCAACATCTTTTGTCTTTAGCAAAGGATGCAGCGCATGCTTTAACTGCAAGGTTATGTCGACGTCTTCGGCAGAATAATCTTTTATTTTTTCGATTTCGACACTGCGCATGCTGGTTTGCGCCCTGCCTTTCCCAATCATTTCCTCAATGGCGATCGGTTCATAACCTAAATATTGGGCGCTCAACTGGTCGATCGGTCGCTTCATGTCAGGCTCGATCACATACTGCACGAGCATCGTGTCATATACCTGTCCCTTTATTTCCCGATTATACCACTTAAGCACAAGCAGGTCATATTTTATATTGTGGCCAACCCACGTTAATGCGGGATTTTCAAAAACAGGATCCAGGAGGCTTAGCAAGTTGCAAGTGTCAGCATAATCGGTAGTGCAGGTCACAAAGTATGCTTCGCCGGGCTTGTAGGAAAAACTCAGCCCAAGCAATTCCGCGTCGTTTGCATCATTGCCGGTTGTCTCCGTGTCAAAACAAATTTCTGTTTGTTGCATGAGCGTACCCACAAGCGCACGGATCTTTTCATGCGTGTCAACCAGCAAATAATTGTGTTCTGTATTATTTATATTTTTCGAAGCAGAAAGGCCGAGTGCTTCGACCTCGGCTTCGTCTTCTGTGGCTTGGATTTTTGGCTTGCCATTGGCGACCGGAGGCGCAAACATATCGGTTTGAACTCCGACAGGCGCGCTTTGGAACACGTTAAACTCGTCGCCCAGCACCCTTTTGCCAAGCGATTTAAATTCAAGCTCAGTGAACACTTCAATAAGTGCCGGTTTATTCCATTCCTTTAAACAAAAATTTTCTTCGTGAAATTGAACAGGCACATTTGTGACAATGGTGGCGAGCTTCTTGCTTAGCACCGCAGATTCCTTCCCCTTTTTGATCTTTTCACCTAATGCGCCTTTTATATTCTCTGCATTGGCAAGAATGTTTTCAAGGCTGCCATGCTCTTTCAAAAGTTTAGATGCGGTCTTCTCTCCGATGCCCGGGATGCCGGGGATATTGTCGATCGAATCTCCCATCAAACTCAAAATGTCTATCACCTGGTCAACTCTTTCAATGTCCCATTTGGCACAAACTTCTTTCGGGCCAAGTATTTCAGCTATGCCGCCCTGATAGCCCGGCTTGTATATTTTAATTCCATCGCGCACTAACTGGCCAAAATCTTTATCGGGTGTAACCATGTACACTTCATACCCCGCATCATTGGCCTGCCACGCAAGTGTGCCGATCACGTCATCAGCTTCGTATCCCTCCAGGCCCATACATGGAATATTAAAGCCTTCAAGAATGCGCTTTATATCGGGGATCGCCTCAAGGAGATCTTCGGGTGTTTCCTGCCGATTCGCTTTATATTCTGCAAAATCGGAATGGCGTTCCGTTCGTCCTTCCACATCAAAACAAACGGCAAGATGAGTCGGCCTTTCTTTATTGATAAGATCCATCAGCGTGTTCGTAAAGCCAAATTGCGCATTCGTATTTCTTCCTTTCGACGTGAAACGCGGGTTGCGTATAAGCGCATAGTATGCCCGGAAAATTAGCGCATACGCATCCAGCAAGAACAAACGTTTATCCATCGTGCTAAGATAGTCGGATTTAGTATTTCCGGTTGCAGATTGCGGATTGCTCATTGAGCATTCGGCGAATTCCTGATGTCAAAATGCTTTCACGCATATTTGCAATTTGCAGTAATTTCACCGCGAATAAAAATCATTCAACTATCGTTAACTATATGGCTGAAAAAATTTTAATGCCTCGTTTAAGTGATACCATGACAGAAGGCGTGATCGCTGCATGGCATAAGAATGTTGGCGACCCTGTGAAGAAAGGCGACTTGCTTGCGGAGATCGAGACTGACAAGGCTACGATGGAACTGGAGAGCTATCAGAACGGCGTGCTGTTGCATCGTGGTGCGGAACAGGGAGGGAAGCTACAGGTGAATGATTTGCTCGCGATAATTGGTGACAAGAATGAAGATATCAGCCCGCTGTTAAAAGATGGGAGCAACGGAGCTGTGAAAGCGGATACGAAAAAAGAAGCGCCGAAAGAACCAAAAGAAAAAGCCAAGAAACAGGAAACAGCGAAACCGGCAACCAGCAACCAGCAAGCTGAAACCATCGACATTTCTCATATGGATGAAGTTGTGCTTATGCCGCGGCTGAGCGATACAATGACCGAAGGTGTAATAGCATCGTGGCAAAAAAAGGTTGGGGACGATGTGAAAAAAGGAGACATCCTTGCGGAGATCGAAACCGATAAGGCCACAATGGAACTGGAAAGCTATAAAGACGGAAAACTTTTATACCAGGGTGCCAAAGAAGGAGAGAAGATAGCGGTGAACGACCTGTTAGCTATTATTGGGAAGGAAGGTTTTGATGTAAATAAAGTCTTGACTGGGTTGAAGGCCGGTGCTGGCAAACAAGAACCCGTTGCAAAAGATGAACAAGACAAACAAAAAGCAGAGGGCGATGTTTCTGAAACTGCATCCAGTGGCGTTCCGCAGCAGTCAACGGAAAAGCAGTCACAGCCTGAACCTGAAATTGTAAATGAAGGAAGAATTTTTGCTTCACCTCTTGCCAAAAAATTGGCCGCCGAAAAAGGAGTTGATCTTAGATATGTAAAAGGTACCGGCGACAATGGCCGCATTACAAAAACTGACATAGATAATTTCACGCCGGCAGCGAAGCAGGAAGAGCCGGTGCCGGTTGAAAAGAAGGACGAAGGCGCCGCGACTAAACCAGCCGCCGCGCCTCTTGCTCCGGCCGCGGCCGCAGGGCAAGTCAGCTTTGAAGAAGTACCCGTTTCACAGATGCGCAAAACGATCGCGCGCAGGCTTGCCGAAAGCAAATTCACTGCACCGCATTTCTACCTTACAATGAGCATAGACATGGATGCGTGTGTCGCAGCTCGCGGCAAATTGAATGAAATCAGTCCTGTTAAGATCAGCTTTAATGATATCGTTTTGAAGGCAGTGGCTGTGGCGTTGAAACAACATCCTAAAGTGAACAGCAGTTGGCTGGGCGAAAAGATCCGCATTAACCATCATGTAAACATCGGTGTTGCTGTTGCGGTAGAGGAAGGATTGCTCGTGCCCGTGATTCGTTTCGCTGATACAAAATCGTTAAGCCAGATCGCTTCAGAAGTAAAAACATTTGCGCAAAAAGCAAAGGATAAAAAATTGCAGCCGGCAGACTGGGAAGGAAGCACATTTACTATTTCGAATCTCGGAATGTTTGGGATTGAAGAATTCACCGCTATCATCAATCCGCCTGACGCGTGTATTCTCGCGATAGGTGGTATTGCACAAGTTCCGGTCGTAAAAAATAATGCGATCGTTCCTGGCAACGTGATGAAAGTAACACTCAGCTGCGATCACCGTGTGGTAGATGGAGCAACTGGTTCAGCATTTCTCCAAACGCTGAAAGGCTTGCTTGAAGAGCCCTTAAGAATGATGATATAGCCCCAGCTTTCTATTGCATCTTTAGCAGTACGTCCTTAAATGTGTTGTTGACAGATTTTTCGTGATTGGTTCGCTTTTTCGCTGATATGGGATGTAACTCGTATGGGTCCGAAGCAATATTGTAAAACTTATCCAGTTTTGTTTTGTCTGTCCCCCATGAATCGTAGCGTTTGTAAGTACCATCCTGCACCCAACGCATAAGTACGCCGTCCTTCGTGCCGGGATAGGGTTCATAGTGGCAAAATATCCATTGCCTTGTGCTTTTCTGCGGGTAAAAAGGAGTGCCATCGAGTATTCCATATGCAGGTAATGGAATATTCGCAGTTGAAGCTAACGTCGGCAGGAAATCTGTAAAATCTACCAATGAAGAATCTGTGTAACCGCTGGATCCTTTTTTGTAAACGATGAGGGGCACGTGTGTTCCGTAAATGGTTGTTGTACTTTTCCCACCCTGTATCGATGTGCCGTTCCATATTGAAGTGATCTCTTTCGCCGACCCATTATCGCCAACAAATATTACCACGGTATTACTATCGACGCGTGCCATTATTTCGCCTATAACCTTGTCCATATATTGTATCATCGACGGAAAGAAAACAGGATCACTTTTGCCGTCAGGTTGCCAACTCGTAAATGCTTCATCAAGCGGCGTCGGCGAAAAAGGTGAATGTGCAAGGCTCATAGAGTAGTACACAAAAAACGGTTTGGAAACGGTATCCATAAAACCAAAAATGTAATCGGTAAACCAGTCATCAGCATATTTGTTGTACGTTACGCTGTCCGACAAATATGTTCCGCCCTGGTAGATAACAGGACTTTTGTACCGGCTACCTGCGTTCCGGCGTTTATCAGGGTTCCAAACAGAATACGCGTCAAAGCCAAGGGAAAGTATTGAGGCTTCTGCACCCATGAGCTGCCATTTGCCCGCATAACAAGTTGCATATCCCGCGTCTCTGAACATGTTGCCAATCGTTTTTTCAGAAGGGTCCATATAACCCCACTTTTCATAGTTTCGGAAATTGTACTTGCCCGTTAAGATCATAAACCGTGACGGAGAACATTCGGGCGCGCCATGACAATTTGTAAAGCGTATACCTGCAGTTGCCATTGAATCCAGGTTCGGTGTTTGATAAGATTCTCCGCCGTCGCAACGTGGTATCTCGAATCCTACATCGTCAGCAACAATAAGAATAATGTTCGGTCCACCCGTAGCGGTGACATGAGACGCAGCATTTGCTGAGCGATAAGGATTCTGGTCGTTTTTTTTGCATCCGAATAAACACACGACGACAATAAGCGTTATGAAATTTTTTTTCATATGAAAGTTTTACGGACGAGGGAAGGTGACAGGTAATGATCATCTTCAATAGGTAGCTTTCACAATTTTACGTTGGAGGCAGCGGAAAAAAAAATTTGTTTTTTTGAGCACGCGCGACATCAGCAGCCGCCCTTAAGAAGCCATTGGATAATTTTTTAACTACAACTGAACGGCATTTCTAATGTAATAATCTTCAGCGATGCGTACATTGCATCACTAATTCTTTTGCATGATCCTCGACCGGTTCAATCGTGTGCATGATTATTTGCGGATCTCACTAACGGATAACTGCAACCTGCGATGTTTTTATTGTATGCCTGAAGAGGACTACGTTTTTACGCCGGCATCAAAGCTTATGCAGGCAGGCGAAATTGAGACGCTCGCAAAAATATTTGTAAGGGAAGGTGTGAATAAAATAAGACTGACGGGTGGTGAGCCGTTAGTGCGTAAAGATGCCGCCGAAATCATTATCCGCTTATCTAAATTACCTGTAACATTAACGCTCACGACCAACGGAACCAGGCTTGATGAATTTCTCCGCATTTTGCAGGAGGCAAATATCTCTTCCATAAATGTGAGCCTTGATACCCTGCAACCGCAAAAATTTCAACTGCTCACACGGCGGGATCAATTTTCAAAAGTGTTTGAAAATATTCAATTGCTTATAAACAACGGGATCCATGTAAAAGTGAATGCCGTTGTTATGAAAGGATTGAATGAAGACGAGATCAACGATTTTATTGAATGGACCAGGGACGTTCCCGTGCACGTCCGCTTTATTGAATTCATGCCCTTTAGCGGGAATCACTGGAAGAGTGATAAAGTTTTTACATGGAAGCAGATACTCGAAGAAATTGAAAAAAAGTATTCGTTCATGCCTTTGCGAAATGAGAAGCACGACACAGCGAAAAAATATTTTGTAGCCGGGCATGCGGGAACCTTTGCTGTGATCACCACCATGAGTTCTCCTTTTTGCGGCGACTGCAACCGGATGCGGCTGACGGCCGACGGAAAGATGAAGAATTGCCTTTTCTCAAAAGAAGAAATTGACTTGCTCGGTGCATTAAGAAGAGGAGAAGATGTGCTCCCACTCATTCATGCAAGCATTAAGAATAAGGCGAAAGAATTAGGCGGCCAGTTCACCTCAAATTTTGAGCAGCTCCATGCTGAAGATATTCATAACCGGAGCATGATAACGATTGGAGGATGAGGGAAGGAAGTAGGAGTTAGGAAGTAGGAATTAGGAATTAGGAAGTAAGAGGTAAGAAGTAGGAGGTAAGGCGGTAAGAAGAAAAAGATCGATGAAACATTATTTTATAAACGACGCTTTATACTCCCCTTCAGGGGAAGGGGGCATGAAAGGGAACATGGGTGTTGGCTTGATTTCGGTAAACGAAGCGAAAAGGATTGTTGTTGAAAATACGGTTGCATCGCAGCCTGTGATTCTGGCGCTTGAAGAGGCGATTGGTCTTACCCTTGCGGAAAATGTGTTTTCGAAACTGGATATTCCGGCGTTCAATCAGTCATCCGTCGATGGTTACGCATTTGCGTTTGACGATGTGCGCGAGCGATTGCTCGTATATGGTGAGATGGCCGCCGGGGCACATGAAAATTTTTCGGTTTCGCATGGACACGCAGCGCGGATATTCACAGGAGCTGCGATCCCGGGCAATGCGGACACCGTGGTCATGCAGGAAAAAACATTGATCGATGACGGCAAGCTGATCATCAACGACGAAATGTTGCAACGTGGCGGAAATTTTCGTCCGAAAGGATCGGAGATAAAAGCCGGCGAACTGGCATTGGGAAAAGACAGTTACTTGTCGCCCGCAGCAATTGGATTTTTCGCTGGAATTGGAGTCACCCATGTTGCTGTTTATGAAAGACCTTCAATAAGCATCATTGTTACCGGCAACGAGTTGCAAACACCTGGAAATATTTTGGAATTCGGACAGGTGTACGAATCAAATTCGTTCATGCTTAAAGCAGCGCTCCATCGATTACATTTTAATGAGGTGAAAGTTTATCGCGTTAAAGACGATCTCTCGTGCCTGAGTGAAACGTTGGATGAAGCGTTGCATTCCACTGATATTGTGTTTTTGACTGGAGGAGTAAGCGTGGGTGATTATGATTTCGTTTTGCGTGCGGCCGCCGAATGTGGTGTAAAAACATTATTTCACAAGGTTAGACAGCGTCCGGGAAAACCACTATACTTCGGAAGGAAAGAAAACAAACTCGTATTCGGGCTGCCCGGAAATCCATCTTCGGTACTGACTTGTTTTTATGAATACGTTATTCCGGCTCTGGAGTTGATCATAAAACAGAAGAATTTAATTCAGGTCCTGCACGTTCAATTGGCGCGAAACTATAAAAAACTGAAAGAGCTAACATTTTTCCTAAAAGGGTTGTATGATGGTAACACCGCAGCTCCATTAGACGCACAGGAATCTTATCGCTTAAGCTCGTTCGCAAAAGCAAACTGCCTTGTGCGGCTTGAAGAGAACGTCGCGGAATACCGCGAAGGGGAGGTGGTGGAAGTTCATTTGTTGCCGCACTAGAATCAAATCAAAAAAGTTATGCAGGTAAACGTGATGGTATTTGGACAGATAGCGGAGATAACCGGCAATTCGAATTTCGTGATCGATGTTGCAGATACTGATCAACTGATCAACAAATTAAATTCTCTTTATCCCACACTGCAAAATGCCAAATACGCTGTGGCTGTGAACAGGCAGATCATTCGCAAGAACACCGAAATCATTAACGGGTCTGAAATTGCAATATTGCCGCCATTTTCGGGAGGATAAATGACTGATGAAATTTCATACGAAAGATATCAGCGCCAAATCCTATTAAAAGAATTTGGCCAAGAAGGACAACAAAAACTCTTGCAGTCAAAAGTCTTGGTGATCGGTGCAGGTGGATTGGGTTGCGCTGCGTTGCAGTACCTGGCCGCGGCTGGTGTAGGTACAATTGGAATATTGGATGACGACGCCGTTTCATTGAATAATCTGCACAGGCAGGTCTTATTTTCCACGGATGATATCGGTTCTGCGAAAGCTCAAACTGCCGCATCGAAACTTAAACGGCTGAATCCTGAAATCAAGATCATTTTTGCAAATTCGCGAATCACCAATGAAAATGCTCTCGGCATTATAAGCGAATACGATATTGTAATTGATGGTACAGATAATTTTGCTTCCCGCTATTTGATCAACGATGCATGTGTGCTTCTGCGAAAACCGCTGGTCTACGGTGCTGTTTCACAATTCGAAGGCCAGGTAGCTGTCTTTAATTGCAGCAGAGCGGCAAGGCCTGTCAATTATCGCGATCTTTTCCCTCAACCACCCAAAGAAAATGAAGTGCTGAACTGTGCGGAAGCCGGCGTGTTGGGAGTGTTGCCGGGCATAATCGGGACTATGCAGGCAAACGAAACAATTAAATTGATTACAGGTATATGTGAAACGTTGACCGACCGCTTGTTAACCTACAATGCACTTACAAATAACACGTACGTCGTAAATGTGTCAGTCAACGAAGAAGTAGATGCTTTCATTCCGAAAGATGAAAATGAATTTCTAAACACCGATTACGAATGGCTATGCTCATCACCTGTGGAAAATGATGATGAGATCGACATTGAAACGTTCAACGACCTATTAAAAGAGCATGACACAACCGTTGTTGATGTGCGTGAATATGGTGAATTGCCTGCGGTAAATGAATTTCACCACTTCCAGATACCATTGTCACATTTGAGATCCCATCAGCCTCTGCTGAACGGCGACACGATCGTTGTCTTTTGTCAAACGGGGAAAAGGAGCCTCGAGGCAGTAAATATTTTGAGAAATAGTTCTAAAGACCAAAAAAAAATATATAGTCTTCGCGGTGGAATTACGGAATGGAAAAAGACAAACAAATAACTTTGAATGGAGTGGCAGAAAAAAAATTAAAAAACATTTTTACCGACGGGCCAATATCCCCATCTTTTATTGCTGCAAGTATTGAAAAGCACAGCAGCATGACGAATATCGGTGCACACACTATTTTTCTCGGGCAGGTCAGAAGCGATGTAATAGACGAAAAACAAGTTGCGGCGATAGAATACTCGTCTTATGAGACAATGGCGCTTGAAAAGATGCATCAGATTCGTGAGGAGATGTTCCGAAAATATACATTGACATGCCTGCATGTCCACCACAGCCTCGGGACAGTGAAAGCCGGCGAAATTTCCCTGTTTGTCTTTACTTCATCGGCCCATAGAAAGGCGGCGATAGAAGCCTGTTCAGAGATCGTGGAAAGGATCAAAAAAGAATTGCCGATCTGGGGAAAAGAAATATTTGTTGCAGTAGCCGGACAAAAACAAACTCACAAATGGAAAGAGAATTTTTAGCATGGTCGATATAACACATAAATCAAACAGCTTGAGAACCGCGATCGCTGCTGCGGTGATAAATGTGTCAAAGGAAGAAACCATTGAGGCGGTCAGGAATAAAACAGTGCCAAAAGGTGACGTGTTTGAGTTTTCACGGGCCGCCGGATTGCTCGCTATAAAAAAAACAAGTGACGTTATTCCGGATTGCCATCCCTTACCGATTGAATATGCTGCGATCTTCCACACCATTTCAGATCAGCAGATCTTGATCAGGGTTGAGGTGCGCAGCATTTACAAAACAGGCGTGGAAGTTGAAGCTATGCACGGCGCTGCCATTGCAGCCCTCACCATATATGACATGCTAAAGCCGATCGACAACGGGATTGAGATAACATCTATAAAACTTGAAAGCAAGCACGGCGGCAAAAGAGATTTCAGGCACGATGTGACCGACAAATTAACGTCTGCGGTGATCGTGTGTTCAGACAGCGTTTCGAAAGGCATCAAACATGACACCGCCGGTAAAGCGATATGCGAAAAGTTGAAAGAATTCGGCATTGCGGTAACGAATTATGAAATCATTGCCGACGAGTTTGAAGTGATCCAGGACAAAGCGAAACAGTTCAGCGATGCAAACTATGCGCTGGTGATCTTTACAGGCGGTACCGGGCTTTCACCACGCGACGTTACACCGGATGCGATCCGTCCACTGCTTAGCAAAGAGATTCCGGGAGTGATGGAGGCAGCGCGTAATTATGGCCAGCAACGGATGCCATACGCGATGCTTTCGCGTGGTGTGGCTGGGTTCATAAAAAATACACTGGTGCTTACGTTACCGGGTTCATCGCAAGGTGCAACCGAAACAATGGACGCATTGTTTCCGTACATCCTTCACGTGTTCCAGGTAGTGCAGGGCATGCAACACTAGTGTAGCATTCATTGTCATAAACCAAAAGGATGTCTACTGCCGTTTCTCCGATCCCGCGCACGTCTGCTTCCGCTGCCAAAACGATCTTGCTCTCCGGTTTTATTGCAGGCACTTTGGACATGCTCGCCGCCATTCTTGTGTATTCGGTCATTATGCAAAAAGTGACTGCTGTACAAATACTGCACGGTATTGCCGCGGGCGTGTTTGGAAAAAATACGGTGGGTAATTCAACGACGATGGCTTTGATCGGGCTTGCCTTTCATTACTTCATCGCTTTTTGTTTTGCTATTGGATATTTTCTTGTCTATCCACATATACCTTTTTTACGCAAACAAAAAATCATCAGCGGTCTATTGTATGGAACTTTTGTGTGGGCGGTGATGAATTTTATCGTCGTTCCAATGTCGAATGCATATCATGCGCCATTTGCATGGCCGTCTGCGATAAGGGCTGCTGCGATCCTCATGATTTGTATCGGGCTTCCAATATCATTGGTTACAAGCAGGCATTATCAATCGAAATCTGTTTTGGTGCGGTAAAGTCCAAGAATTTCAATTCAACCCTGTCGGGGTTGTTATTTCATTTATACGTTTTTCCCCGGATTCAATCCGGGGTTATTCGGATTGAAGCCCTTCGGGCTTTGCTATTGCGATGTTGCGGGTTTTCTTTTTTCCCGTTTAAGATCATGTTCCATTAAATTGGTGGTCGATGCAAAAAAGTTATTATCTGGTCGTAGAAATTGGCGACCGAAACGCGGTAAATTTCCTCATGGCTGCGAAACCCAACGGGGTTTAATGTTAATAACCACAGGTGAAAGCTGCGGCAACGTGCCCTGCGCCGCGATGCCAACCCCGGAGGGTTGCAGAATAAATAAAGAGCGATTGCAGCTTCGAGATAATAAACCTTGCTGCCGTTCTTATGTCTCTCCTTTTTCGAATTGCATTTGGTGTAAAGCCTTCGTGTTTAAATGCAGATATCCAACGCCAGCTATTGTCCGTTGAATTATTCAAATCTTGCCGACCTCGCCACAGGTTGCAAATAATGATTGCACTTACAAAATCCCAAATTATCTTAGCCATTATTAAACTTGCATCATGAAAAAAATCCTATCGCTTGGCCTGTTGCTCATTTCTTGTTTCCATGTCATTGCAAATGTTAGCCTTCCAAAAATTTTCGGCGACAATATGGTATTGCAGCGCAATAAGCCAATCCCGGTTTGGGGTTGGGCCGATGCAAATGAAAAGCTCACGATAAAATTTAACCAGCAAACAAAATCGGTGACGGCGGATAACAACGGCAAATGGATAACAAAACTCGATCCCGAAAAAGCAGGCGGGCCGTATCAGCTGATCGTTGAAGGAAAAAATAATGTAACATTCAAAAATGTACTGGTTGGTGAAGTGTGGGTTTGCAGCGGACAGTCGAATATGGAAATGCCGATCGAAGGCTGGGGAAAGGTTAACAATTATGAGCAGGAGATCAAAGACGCAAATTATCCGCAGATACGTCATATCAAAATTCCAAATACAGTTGCTTCCGTTCCAAAAGACGATATTAAAAGCGGTGAATGGGAGATTTGCAATCCGCAGACGGCTGGTGATTTCACAGCAACGGGCTATTTTTTTGCGCGTGAATTATATAATCAATTAAAAATTCCAATCGGGCTTATTAATACTTCATGGGGAGGCACGCATGTGGAAACATGGACAAGCCGTGAAGCGTTTGAGAACAGTGATGAATTTAAATCGATGATCGCCGACATGCCGGCACTCGACCTTGATTCATTAGCCAAAATTCGTCGAGCCGCTATGGAAAAACGAATGAACGAACTTCAGGGATCATTGCCAAACGCAAGTGAAGTGGCAACCTGGAAGAATGTTGATTTTGATGACAATAAATGGCCGCAAATGCAATTGCCTTCATTGTGGGAAGAAAAGCAATTGGGCGAACTCGACGGGGTAGTATGGTTTCGAAAAACAATAGAGATCTCCGCCGCCGATACAGGTAAACCAGGAACTCTTGAACTCGCAATGATCGATGATAATGATATAACGTATGTGAATGGGATTGAAGTGGGAAGAACAAATTCTTACAACGCCCACAGAAAGTATCCTATACCGTTTGGGCCCTTTAGCGCCGGAAAAATTGTTATCGCGGTTCGCGTTGAGGATACGGGTGGCGGCGGGGGAATTTACGGTGAACCGGGCGACATGAGATTGACGATAGGGGATCATGTAATTTCTCTTGCAGGCGATTGGCGGTTCCACGTTGAATCTGTTGAAGGGAATGCATCATCGGTTGGTCCGAACGAGTATCCAACTTTATTATTTAACGCGATGGTGAATCCGTTAATTCCTTATGCCATTGAAGGCGTGATCTGGTACCAGGGCGAAGCAAATGCCGGCCGTGCGTATCAATATCGTAAAGCATTTCCTTTAATGATCACTGATTGGCGGAAACATTGGCAGCAGGGTAATTTTCCTTTTTATTTCGTTCAGCTTGCAAGCTGGAACGCCGACAATGGCAACAGTGCAAAAGGCAGTTCCTGGGCGGAGTTGCGTGAAGCACAAACAATCGCCTTGTCCTTGCCAAACACCGGTATGGCGGTCACAACCGATATTGGTAATTCAAAAGATATCCATCCAAAAAATAAACAGGATGTGGGGAAGCGACTTGCAGCGATCGCTTTGCACAATGTGTATGACAAGGATGTTGTTTACAGCGGCCCTATGTATGAGTCGATGAAGATCGACGGCAATAAAGTGAAAATTTATTTTAAAAATATTGGCGGCGGTTTGATGGCAAAGAATGGCGATTTGAAGGGATTTGAAGTTGCCGGTGCCGATAAGAAATTTTATGCTGCGACTACAACGATAGACGGAGATCATGTTGTTGTTTCGAATGAAAATGTGACTGCTCCTGTTGCCGTTCGTTTTGGATGGATGGATGACGCGGGTGCTGATAACTTGTTCAACAAAGAAGGTTTTCCGGCGGGTCCGTTCAGAACGGATGACTGGCCAGGCATCACTGAAAAAAATAAGTTTGCGATCGTGAAATAATGTTGTGCCGTTCTTTATAAACTTTTTTTTGGAGCACGAAGAACACAAAGCATGCACAAGGAACACAAAGATTCAATTTTGTTTTACCCGTGATCATCGTCGTGGCCGTTGTGGGTCCGTGCTGCCCTTCGTGCTCCAGCCTTCTTCTTATAAGTGCAGCATGTTCAGGAAATCATTAAGGTTGATGAATGTTTGATATCAATCAAAAACTAAAAAAATGCTTTTCGATATCTTAATCTGATGATGTTTTTTTGGAGCACGAAGAACACAACGCATGCACAATGAACACAACGATCAATCTTGTTTTCCCTGGTGATCTTCGTCGTGGCTATTGTGGTTCGTGGTGCCCTTCGTGCTCCAGCTTTTTCGTCGTAAGTGATCGCACTTATTACGTTTCAAAACACATCATATTCACGGTTGAACCGGGATACGGAATTTTTAGAAAATTGAGAAGCGGCGTTGAACGCAATAAAAATTATGTGGTTGATTATAAGTGGAACGATCGCCTGTTCATTAAATTGAATGCATCATACAGAATAAGATTGTGATGCTTTTGAGTGGAACGTTTTAATGACCTTTCACAACTTGCGTTCCTTTGAGCCTGGCCAAATTTTTTGCAACTTCTTCAATTACATAATCGATCTGCTCTTCGGTTGTAAAACGTCCAAGGCCAAATCGAAGCGACGAGCGGGCAAGATCATCAGGAAGCCCTAATGCTTTTAATACGTAAGACGGTTCAACTAATGCTGAAGTGCATGCAGAACCCGATGATACGGCAATATTGCGGTTAAACGTCATCATCAATCGTTCCGCGGATACTTCCTTAAAAGATAAATTGGTGGTATGCGGCAACCGGTGCTCAGGGCTTCCATTTACCGACACGTCATTTAGAAAAACCAGCGCGTTCTCAAGTTTGTTTCTTAAAGCCAACAGGCGTTTTGTATCCTGGTTCATTTCAGTCGTACATAATTCACACGCTTTTCCAAATCCAACAATTGCCGGCACATTCAGCGTGCCGCTGCGCATTCCTCTTTCGTGTCCGCCTCCATCCACCTGGGCTGTTAACCTTACCCTTGGATCTTTCCGCCGAACATATAATGCGCCTATACCTTTTGGGCCATACATCTTGTGTGCGGTAAAAGCGAGCAGGTCAATTCCGTCTGCGATCACATCAACGCGAATTTTACCGACCGCCTGTGCTGCATCGCAAAAAAATAGCACATCGTGCTTTTTTGCAACTGAAGCAATTTCGCGAACTGGTTGTATAGTGCCGATCTCATTGTTCGCATACATGATGGCGATCAAAATTGTGGACGGCCTGATCGAAGCTTCCAGTTCAGCAACCCTGATGCGTCCATCGCTATCTACAGGTAAATAGGTTATTTCGCCGCCCAACTTTTCAATATGCTTACAGGTATCGAGCACGGCTTTGTGCTCTGTTGCAGCCGTGATAATATGATTTCCCTTCGAGGAATACATCTCAAATGCGCCCTTGATTGCAAGGTTATCGGATTCAGTCGCGCCCGAGGTAAAAACGATTTCTTTTGGATGCGCATTGATCAGTTCAGCCAACTGTTCACGCGCATTCTCCACAGCTTCTTCCGCGATCCAGCCAAACGAATGACTTTTACTTGCGGCATTACCGAATTTTTCTCCGAAGTACGGCAACATCGCTTCAACAACGCGGGGATCGCATTGCGTTGTGGCATTGTTATCGAGGTATACTGGAAGTTGCAACATGATTTTTTGCGTAGCAGTTTCCTCGCTTTATTCGAATGACAGCCGCATGTTGTCTGTGGAGCAAGACGAATACTGTTCGCCCCAAAGCGATCTGAAACGCACCACAAAATTAATTGTAATCGTTGCTGTGAAAAAAAAGTTTAGGGCCGAATTGTGTTGTTAAATGAACGAAAGAAGATCAAAGTTCTTTTCAAGGATCACTTTATCATCAGCCTGCAGCCATTTATTTAAAACGGTTGCATATACGTTTTTAAAATCGATCTTGTATTTCAGATCTCCTTCATCAAGATCATCGAGGTCAGGCAATTCATTGATCAAACCTTTTTCTTTCAAACCGCCGCTCACCAGGAACATATTGTTGGCAGTTCCATGATCGGTACCTCCACTTGCGTTCTGCGAAACCCGCCTGCCAAATTCGCTGAAAGTGAATAAGAGCACATCATCAAAGCGACTGTTGCTCTTCATATCTTTTACGAATGCACTTACGGCGTCATTCAGTTGTTTGAATAATCGCTGTTGCGTATTCTGTTGAAATACGTGTGTATCAAAGCTCCCGAGACTTACATAATAGATCTTTGTGTTGATGTCTGAAAGGATCAGCGATGCGATCGTTTTTAGATGATTGCCCAGCTCGGTCTGCGGATAATCTGCTTTTGTTGGACGCAGCCGGCTTTGTTCGTAAATGTAATTGGCGCTGCTTAAAGTTTCTGCCATCGTCTTGTACAGGTAGTCGACTGGTCGTTCATATTCTTCGGCATGATGTTGAGCGGCCAATTGGCTGAAATAATTTTCATGACTCGTGTTGTATAATCGCCGTGGGTCTTTAAATGCAATGCCCTTTTCTTTTTCACCTTTCAGCGCCAAGCTTAAGATATCGTCCAGTTCGAGCGCCTGCGTTGGTTCGCCGCATCCATTGCACCGGGCATCAAGGTAACGGCCAACCCAACCGGTTGTAATAAACTCGTTACTTGCGCTGGCGGTTTGCCAGATATCCATGCTGCGGAAATGACTTCTGTCGGGATTTGGATAGCCTATGCTGTTTAAAATGCCAAGGCTTCCATCATCAAACATTTCCTTGAATGCCGTGAGTTGAGGATGTAATCCTGCTTCATCGGTAAGCAACAAGGTCTTCTCTTTGTTTATACCTAAAGCCGGCCTCGATTTATAGTATATGTCATTTCGTACTGGTATTACCGTATTCAAACCGTCGTTGCCGCCGCTCAGTTGCAGAACGACGACGATTTTATTGCCCGGTGGCACCATTGCAAACTCGCGCGTTTCAAATGCCTTTAAAAATTTGGGCACCATGAAAGACGCGGTAGCCAGCGTCCCTGTTTGTAAAAATTGTCTGCGTTTTATCAGCATAAAAAGGTAAGAAAATAAGAACCAAGAACCAAAAAATCAAGAACCAAGAATCAAGAAAAAAGAACCAAGAACCAAGAACCAAGAATCAAGAAAAAAGAACTAAGAACCGAGAACCAAGAACCAAGAAGCAAGAACGAAGAACCAACTGTGATAGCAAACACTTTGAATTTCTAATTAACACAATTGATATTCCGGCGTGCTCATCAATGATATCGTCGTTGATTTAATATATTCTTCCTTGTTTTTTGACTGTACATTGGATTCAATCACCGACTTGCTTACGCTTCCTTTGTTCGTTTGAAGGACAACCGCTTCGATGGCGTCGTAAAGCTCTTTGTCGTTTACCTCGTCGAATTGCCGGATGTATTTATCCCAGTCAATACTTGCGGTGATCTTAAACCCATCGCTGCGGAAATTCTTTCTGTCGTTCGACGCGTCATTATTCTGCATGCCCATTTGAACGTCGTCGTCTTGTTTTGGTGTAATATAAACCGTGTCGTCCTCTTTGATCAACTGCGGCATTCGAAGGCGGAGCATAAGAGTAGAACTATCGATCCATGTTTTTCCGCCCGGCCACCCGGCCACATTAGGCGGATAGAACAGGATTTGTCCGAGTGCGCGTTGCAACAGGATTTGAATGCCTTCATTTTCGAGTTGCATTGGCAAGATCCGCCTTATACCGACAAGTAATTCGACGGGTGATTTGATCCTGCAGCCAATATTTTTTTCATCGTAAAACCAGTCACTGGTGAAAATATTTTTCATCAACGTCTTAATATCATAATTGCTTTGATAAAAAGCGTCAGCAAGGTCGTTACAGAGTTCCTCATCGACCACATCGTTCACAAAATATCGGTAGATCTTAGTGGTGATGAACTTTGCCGTTTGTTTTTGTTCAAGCAATATTTGCACAATATCGTCTCCCGAAAAATTGCCGGTCTTTCCCAAGAATGTTTTCTCACCATCGTCATGAATGAACGGACGAAACAAAAAGTCGCCATTAAATTTTGCGCTCCACCCGGTAAATGCCCTTGCGGCCTCCTTTACGTCCTGCTCGCTATAATTTCCCCTGCCCAGTGTGAACAGTTCCATTACTTCCCTTGCAAAGTTTTCGTTCGGATGCTTTTTTTGATTTTGCTGGTTATTCAAAAAATTCAGCATCGCCGCTGATTTACTGACGCCTTTCAATAAATCGCGGAAGTTTGTAAGAGCGTTCGTTCGTATTTCATCCAGCAATAACTGCTGATAGAAAATATTGAGGTTACGGCATGCAAAGTGTCCATGCCAGAACAACGCCATCTTTTCTCTCAGTTGCGCATCAGTTTCGACCATCTCATTTAGCCATGAAGTATTTAGGGTACGGATGTTCTGTATGCTCTCTTTTTTAAATTTTTTCCTTTGTTCGTCGGTCATCGGCTTCTCCGCCTGCTGCAATTCAGCAACCTGTTGAATTCCCATCATCAGGCCTTTAAGCGTATTATCCGCTACGTCGATATATGCCGGTCTGGATGATGACGCGGTTTCCAGCATTGTATAGAGCACTTCCGGAGGAGCAACAGCAATATCTTTTACGGTCTCGGTATTCACGCCAAAACCAGCTCGCCATAGTAAATGCTGATTTTTTCGCTGTTGTGATGCGGCCACCTTGTCGTTTTGGGGGATAGACCCATATATTTAACGGCAGTTTAATGATGAAAATTTTAGGCAGAGAAAATTTTATATCTTTCGTACCGTTTTCCGCTCATATCTCTAACATGCATGCCCGTTCATTAAAGTACGTCACACCGCTATTGGTGTATGCCCTCGCGGCTGTCGCGTTTACACAGCATGGTATCTATTGCTGGTTTGGTTTAATATACGCCTGGGTGATGATACCTGTTGCGGAGCTTTTCTTGAAGCCCGATGAGAAGAATATGACCGCCGCAGAAGAAGAGCTTGCAAAAAAGGATAAAGTATATGACTGGATGCTTTACGTTGCCGTGATCCTTCTTTACCCTATGCTGGCGTTGTTTTTATTTTCAATGAACGAAAGCCTTTCTAGTTCCGATCTCGTCGCCCGGATCGCAACGATGGGGTTGCTGTGCGGCGCGTTCGGGATCAATGTCGGCCACGAGTTAGGCCACCGGGTAAACAGGTTTGAACAAAGACTTGCGAAAACATCGTTACTGGTTAGTTTGTATATGCATTTTTTTATCGAGCATAACAAGGGCCATCATAAAAATGTTGCTACCGAAGAAGATCCTGGCAGCGCGCGACTGAATGAGCCTGTTTATATGTTTTACCTGCGAACGATTTTTTTCAGTTATATACATGCGTGGAGAATAGCCAACAAAGAGGTATTCAGAAGAAAGCGGCGCGTGATAGCTTTTTCAAATGAGATGATCCAAATGCACATCATCCAGGCCGCATTTGTTGCCATAATTTTTATGCTGTTTGGATGGCGCATTACATTATATTATTTAGCAGCTGCATTGATTGGGATCTTATTGCTTGAAACCGTGAATTACATCGAGCATTACGGCTTAACACGCAAAAAGATCGCCCCTGGAAAATATGAAAGGGCGATGCCTCACCATAGCTGGAATAGTGATCATATCATCGGCCGTTTAATGCTGTTCGAACTCAGCCGCCACAGCGATCATCACTATGTTGCATCAAGAAAATACCAGGTCCTGAGGCGTCATGAAAATGCACCACAGATGCCTACCGGTTACCCCGGCATGATCATTCTTGCTTTGTTTCCTCCTGCATGGTTCTACGTGATGCATAAACAAATGAACCGCTATGGATTATTGGAGGAAGAGCGCACCCAAGAACTGTCGATACAGTTGTAGTTATCCTTCCTATCGAAGTTAAAGATCACGTGCGCAGTTAGTATTCGTTTCCCATGAAGCCAAATAGCACGACAACTCACTTTTCCATCCAAACGCTGTTTAACATCACTTTACAAAACGCACATTAAATCTTTTTCTTCCAGTTACATCTATCATACATACTTGAACAACAAAAAATAAATTGTATGAAAAATGTTTTACTAGCGATCCGTGAGTTCTTCAGTTTAAAAAACGGATACGTTGTACTTCCCAGCAACATCTAATCATAATACAGGCTGGTTTATATTTTAGCATCGCTTTTTTAAGACGATGCTTTTCTGCTAAGGCCCGTTTTCTAGTCTTCGCCCTCACAAATTCCACCAATAAGTAAACTTTAGTACAAATGCGCGATTGCGAACTGCAAGCGGCGTGGAGAAATAATTGTCTGTGTACACAAGGAAAAGATCTGAGGCCGGTGCATATCTCCATTGAAACCGCGTATTGAGATTGATATTTTTTAGCTGGTTATTATATTGAATAAACGTTGTGAAAAATAATGTGTTTGTAAAAGTGACGTCAACTCTGGGACCAATCAGCCAAAAATCGTTCAGCCCCCATGGGTCCGGCAATTCAATGTGATTGTAACTCGCATCTACTAAAATACTCACGTAAGGCTGGAAACGATATCCCGCCTCCGCTGTAAGACTTAAGCGGGTTCCGTCAGCATAGTACCCGCCGTACCGCGTGGAAAAAGAATAAGTAAAAAGATGTTGTGGCTTTGAAAAGTACTCGAGACCGAACGCGTTCCACCGGTGTTTAGTACCCTGCGGCAAACTGTCTTTGCCCGAGTTTGTAGGATCGAAAGGTTGCAGCAATTGCACATAATCGTGCGATATCCACCCATCCGTCGTGCTCTGGTCCCGAAAGTTTAAAGCATACAACGCATATGTTTCGTTATCCGTTTGATGAAAATCGTGGTCGAAAAAATAAGTGGAATTTATCTTTGGACCGTGACTTAATATACTTCCGCCTTTTGGAAAAAATAAATAGCCGATCGATGGGTTTAGCTTGATGTAATTTTTCCTTGGAACATAACCGACCTCCGCGACATAATCTTTCCCCACGATCTCATGCGCCCAGGAGATCAGCCACTTCTTACTGTTGTATTGCAGATTTGCGGCTTGCACAAAATCGCTGTCATGTATACCAGGGCTAAAAGATTTCAACAACAGCGCTTTCCCTTTCCACAAATTATCTGCCGACGCGAGATTGTATTCGATCCCAAGATTGCGATTGTATTGTGAATACTCAGGCTTTGTACTGTCTTCTTTTTCCGGATCGTAATTGAGTGACTGCTTGTTTACAAACATGAACCTGATGTTCGAACGCGAGAACACGCGTCTCTGTAGTGCCAGCACTGCGAAATTTTGTGTAGGCAACCCGGTCGCGTCATCGTGTCTTGTTTGCATGTCCATTGCCCCGATGCGCCAGTTCTTATTAATGCTCCCGCTAAGGCGCGCGCCAAAATCGATCGGTGTATTCAACCCAATTCTCCTCGAAAAAAACGGGCGGATATTCGCGTAGCCAAAATTTGAGAACAGGTCGGCATTTTCTAAAAAGAATTGGCGTTTTTCAGGAAAGAATAATTCATAGCGGTCAAGGTTCGTTACCTGTTTGTCAACTTCAACCTGCGAAAAATCCGGGTTGACAGTCAGGTCAAGATTCAATGACGACGTAATGGCGATCTTCGCATCGCCTCCGACATCTTTTCTGTAGACGGCGGATTTTTTGTTCTCGTAATCTTTGCTTACGCCGCCGAGCGCATAAGGGATCAATGAAATATTCGAAGGAATTTGCGGAGGCGCTTCATCCCATACCAGTGTGCCCGTGTATGCAAGCGCTGCGGTAGGAAATTGGCGCGGCACGGGAGCCCACGCAGATTTTTCCGCGGCTGTAATATCAAGCCTGCTAAAATTTATGCCCCATGTGGTGATCCCCTTTTTGTAGCGAATTGTTTTAAAGGGAATAGACGCTTCGAATATCCATTTGTCAGGATAATTTTTTACGGCTGATATCCATTTGTTATCCCAGCTCAGGTCTGCGCTGCCACCTTCGTAAAGCATGCCGTCCCACTGTGCGCCGGCTGCATTGGCGCCGAACGTGAAGCCGTTTGTACGATCGTCAAAAGGGTCGATAAAAAAAATGAAATTGTCATTCTTACCGAATACAAAATCACGACGCAGCGATTCAACCATGTAAGGATGGGGAGTCGCGAGATAGCAGATCGCGATGATGTAAAGATTGTTTTCGTCATAGCTCATTTTTACTTCGGTGGGCACTTGAGCATGGCTTGTATCCATGGGCAGTACCATAAAAAAATTACTGGCTGACTCCGCATGCTGCCAGGCGCTATCGTCCATTGCACCGTCGATATTTATTTCCGAGTGCGTTCGATGAATATGCAGTTGGTATGCGCTGTTCTTTTTTTGTGCCGTTAGCGGAATGTATACAAGCAAAAAGGCTATCAATAATGTATTTCTCAACAACGGTTATTTTTTATGCGGACATACGGTTACAATTTAGAGAGATTAAATAAATAGTGTAAAACTTACAGCAGGATATTTTTTATTGATGGTTCTTGTAATCGAAAGAGAGTTGGATGACAGATGCAAATAAATCCATCAACAATCGATCATGCGGGCGGTGACCTCTGTGGATCATGCCGCCGAAAGTTGCACATGAACTAACTTTGCTTCATATATTTCTGCGGTACGCCGATCGTTTTTAAAATACCAGCCAGCATGCTTTTCCAAACAAACCTGAAGAAGCCG
>DASQJI010000388.1:0-8951 GCA_035631175.1 Parafilimonas sp. | reverse complement strand
TCTGATGCGGTTTGCTGGTCGCACAGTATCACCATGTGGCCGCGGAATGCATATTGCATATTTGAATACGGCCCGCCCGAACGCCCCTGCCAGAACATCCACGCCTTCCGCAACAATTTTTCCAATACCCAACTGTCTATGTTGCCGCCAAAGTTTTCACGTACATCGAGGATCAATCCCTGCCGATTGAAAATGGGATAGAACTGTTTCACAAAATCATCCATGTCGTTACCTGTCATCGCCTTCAAATGCACATAACCGATCTTATCATTGCTCATGCTATCTACTTTCCCCCTGTTTGAAAGTTCCCATTCTTCATATCGCAGCGTATAATTGTCCTGCGCTGAACAGGGCTTCACCACTTGTTCATATATTTTATTGTTTCTATCAAGTAACGTTAGCTTCACGGGTATCTTCACTTTGTTTGCCAGCAATTCTGCGATGTCAGCAACATCGTGCAACGGCACGTTGTTTACCGCAGTGATGATATCGCCCTCGCGTATGCGCAGTTCAGGTTTATTTAACGGCGAAGAAAAATCCGGAAAATCTTTGTCGCTTTTAAAAATATGATCAATGCGCAGGCCGTTCGCTGTCTTGCTGAAAGTGCCGCCTAAGAATCCAGCCTGTATCATGTCCGGTGAACGACGCTTGTCGCCACCAAACACAAATGTGTGCAATGCTGACAATTCACCCACCATCTGGCTAAGCAGGTCGTCGAGTTCATCACGATCCGTTACCCTGTCAACCAAAGGTTCATATTGTTGTCTTATAGCCAGCCAGTTAACCTGGTGCAGGTCCCTGTCATAAAAATAGTCGCGCATCATACGCCATGCATCGTCAAACATTTGCTTCCATTCCTGCTGCGGATTTACCCGGAAGCTCCAATTATCCAACTGAAGCTTTGCTTTCGACGTGTCCACTTTTTCACCATTTGCATCGGCGATCGCAAAAGATCTCGAAACAAAATAGATTAGTAACTTCTTTCTATTCGCGGATAGCCGGAAAGATCTTACGCTTTGAGCAACCTCGATTGGCTCGTATTGTTTGCTTTCTTCAATTTTTATCGCATATAGCTTGCCCCCGCTCTCGTCTGTTTGATCAGTCGGCTCCTTCAGCCAGTATAGATAACCGTCGGCAACCGCCAGGTTATCCATATTGGCGTTTTTAACAGGCACCTGGTAAAGCTTACTCAGCGTATACTTCCAGTCGTAATTTTTTTCAGAAGACTTTTCGCTTTTTTTGGACTTGCTGTTTGCTGAAGGATTAAAAACAGAATCGGTAAGCCATGAGTCTGTTTGCAGGAAAGGAAACTTTGCGGCCGTATCCAACGGCATCGCATATATGTTGACCGTGTTCACGTAAACCGGTTCCGGCTGGCGCGGTCCCCATGGCGAACGGATCTGCGACACAAGATTTCTTTCCGAAAGAAAATATAACCAATTGCTGTCTGCCGACCATGAGGGATTATAACTGTTCAACCTGTCCGTAGTTGCCGGGAACATCTTCATACCATGCATATCTACTACCTCTATTACTGAGTTCTGGTTTTCGATGGTCTCAGTAAAGGTCAGAAACCGGCTGTCGCGTGACCACGATAATTCACTCACACCACCATAAGAGCTGTCGTAATGAAATCTTACTTCACCGGTTGCTGCATCCGCCACACGCAGTACTTCATTCTTATCGTCGTATGCAATATATTTTCCATCGGGAGAAAAGCTGAAAAAAGTGATGATCGTTTTACTGTTCCGCGTTATTTGTTTAGCCGTGTCGCTGCCGTCAGCGTTTATTTTCCAAACTTCAAATTCTCCGCTTTCATCCGACAAAACAGCGAGCGTTTTATCATTGATGAAATGCACATCCTTAAAACGGATGCCGCTCTTGCGCACCACTTCCACCCATCGATCGCTTTTGGAAGGAGACACAAAAACTCTTCCCCTGCTAACGATAGCAGCGTAGTTTCCGCTCGGCGAAATGTCTGCATAAGAAATACTCGTCGCGGGGCTCTTTATCCATTTTGGTTTGCGCTGATCAAAATCAGACGACAGGTTAATGTCGAGCATCTTTTCTTGATTTGTCCTGATATCATACAGCCATATGTCGGCGCCCTTCTGATACACGATCTTCGAATCATTAATAGAAGGTGTTTGAATATCCCAGCCTTTAGAAAACGTCTGTTGCTTAAGCTCTTTCCCGTCTTTATTCATGCTCCAGATATTCATGGTGCCATCGCGGTCAGACAAAAAGTAAACCCGGTCATTATACAGCATTGGGTTGGTGCTCGTTCCGTCGAAGTCGGCGGTGAGACACGTCGCCTCAGTGTTACCATTGAATCTCCAAAGCTGCTCGATGAGGCCGCCTTTATATCTTTTCGTTCTGCTGCCCTGGTTTGGAAACCGGGTGAAATACAGAACGCCGGCATCATCATAGCAGCCGTATGATGCTTGCCATAAAGGAATTTTTTCTCTCGTTAGTGTTGCCGGGTCGAGTTTCATAAGTTGTGGTTGAGGGATAGAACTAAAGGCAGACGTGCGGTAAAGAATTTTTCTATCGTTTGTCCAACCGCATGCTTGCACATACCCGCCATCAAAATCGTAGGTAATGCGCCTCGGCACACCACCGTCGACGTTCATCAGGTATAGCTCGGACGTGCCTTCATACTGGCCGTTGAAAACAACCTGCTTTCCGTCGGGAGAAATACACGGATCTTCTTCCAACCCTGCGTTTGTAGTTAGACGCGCACTGGCGCCTGTGGCAATATCATATTTCCATAGGTCGCCTTCGGCGGTAAATATTACGAGGTTCTGATAGATGCACGGATTCCGGTAATAACCTTTTTGCTGCGCGTACGCAGAAAGACACCATACACAAGAAAAGATCAGCATTAACCTGTAGTACATAAGCAGATTTTTTTAGGAATTGAAAATAGGAATTTTACCAGCACCGCGACGATTCGCTGGTATTTAATCGGACAGATGGTTCTACTTCGTTAGGAGACGGCCGGGATATTGCTGTTTGAATGCTTGCCTGGAAAAAAGCGAAATCGATTCCTTCTTACTCAAAGCGTTCATTTATCTCAGGCGATTCCAAGGATTCGTTGAGAGCTCTCCTGCCGTCGAGGTGACGGTAACAGGCTACCACCCTTAGGCGGATGCTGGAATCGGCGGCGGAGCCGGATGTTGCAGTATGAATGTCTGCCGAGGAAAAGCGAAATCGATTCCTTGTTTACTAAAGGCGTTCATTATCTCCAAACCATTCCAACGATTCGTTGAGACCTCTTCTGTCGTCGAGGTGACGGTAACAGTTTCTACTGGCCTTTAGGAGATACGGGAATCGGCGGCGGACCCGGATGCTGCAGTACGAATGTTTGCCCCGGAAAAGCAAAATCGATTCCTTGTTTACTGAAGGCGTTCATTATCTCAAGGTAAATATCCTGCTGAATATTGAGGTATGTGATCATGTCCGGCGTATCAATAAAATACAACGTCTCGTAGGTGAGGCTGAAATCGCCGAACGCGACCAGGTGGCAACGCTCTAAGGTTGCGTGCTCGTGTTTGTTGATGATGGACCTGATAAGATCAGGAAGTGATCTTAATTTTTCTTCAGGAGTATCATAGCGCACATTCAATTTGAAGATGATCCCTCTTCTTTCGAGCCTCTTAATATTTTTTATCGTTGATTTTACCAGGTCTGCATTTGGGATAATCAGTTGTTCGCCTGACACGCTGCGGACGTGAGAGGTCTTGATGCCGATACGCTCAACAGTTCCAGTGTTATTATTTACAGAGATCGTATCGCCAATCTCGAAAGGCTTATCAAAAAAGATCACAAAATAACTGAACAGGTCACCGAGAATGTTTTGGGCAGCAAGCGCTATCGCAATGCCACCGATGCCGAGCCCCGTGATGATGGTCGTAATATTGTATCCAAGGTTTTCGATCAGCATCAAAAATCCCCCGATCCATATCAATACTTTTATCATCAGCAGAACTCCGTTGAGCTGTTTGATGCGCTCGGGCGGCTCCTCTTTTTTCTGCATGTACAACAACACGCTCAAGTGAATGGTATGATTTATAAAGCGCACGAAATAATAAGCTGTGATCACCGCGACAACGACCTTCAGTACATTTTCTGCGTGCGGAGAAAATGTTAATTGATCGATGATAGCATAATTGATGACCAGGTATAAATAAGGAATGATGAATTTATCCGCAGCAACGACAATTGCGTCGTCAACTTCGGATGCGGTACGGCCGGCCACCTTTTTCAGTGTGCCGATTATAAATTTTCTAAAAAGCTTGAAAATTATCCAGACACCAGCGATTTCTGCCAGCACGATGCCGTACATGCGCAAGCTGTTGTTCCACCATACCTGTTCCCAAAAATTTTGCATAAAATACCTGACTGGCGAATGCAAAAATATCTGCTAATGCATCACAATAAAACTCTATTTCTTTCAGAAAATGTATTTTTGATTCAATCCATGAAAATCGAACATCGCCGTCTTTTCTTTTCATTGTTTTTCCTTGCTTTTTTCGTCCGCCTTAGCGCACAATCAAACTACCCGCAGGGTTACTTTCGTGATCCGCTTGCGATTCCAATTCAACTGGCTGCAAACTTTGGCGAGTTGCGCCCCGATCATTTTCACATGGGTCTCGATATCCGCACGGAATCAAAAGAAAATCTCCCGGTTTATGCTGCAGCGGATGGCTACGTGAGCCATATTCGCATTGAAAAGAATGGGTACGGTCGTGCGATATTTATAACCCATCCGAACGGTTATACTACTTTGTATGCGCACCTGAACAGATTTTTCGACGGCCTTGAAACGTATGTGAAAGAGAAGCAGTACAACGATGAAAAATGGAACCAGGATTTTTCGATACCAAAGGGCCTGTTCCCAGTCGCAAAGGGACAATTTATCGCATACAGTGGAAACACGGGCGCATCGCAGGGTCCGCATTTGCATTTTGAGATCCGTGATACAAAAACGGGCAATAACATAAATCCGTTGTTGTTTGGTTTTGATGTGCCTGATGACATACCTCCTGTCATTTATTCTTTGAGTTGGTATGACAGGCGATATAGTATTTATTCCGTGCATCCGCAACCCGTTCCGATCGTAAAAACAAACGAAACCTACGCAACGCGTGACTCAATTGTAAAGATCAGTTCACCGGTTTTTAGTTTTGGAATTAATATGGAAGACCTGAACAACACATCACCGTTTCGGTATGGGGTGTATCATGCGGCGCTGAGAATGGATGATTCATTGTTGTTTGAATTCAAGTTGAATAACTTTTTATACGATGACAGTCGCTACGTAAATGCATCGATGGATTATTCCACATGGGTCAGCAATGACCGCGGCATTCAACATCTTTCCGTGTTGCCGGGTAACCGCCTGCAGATCTTTACCCACACCGGATCGGATGGAAAAATATTGTTGAAGGATAGCTCCGTGCACACGATTCAAATCCTGGTGAGTGATGAAAACGAAAACGAGAGCATTATACAATTCCTCGTGCGATATGATGATTCGTTACAAAAACAATACAGCATTCCTGCCGGTGCAACTGTATGCATGCCGCTCGGGCAGAATAACGTTGAAACCGCGCATGCAAAATTGCATTTCGATGAGAAAGCATTTTACGATGCAGTGCCATTTGTAATAAATGAAAGCGAGGCTCAAACATCAAACCAGGTATCGCCGACGATACATGCGGCCTCTTATTTGATCCCGGTTCACAGCGCCTATGACATTTCGATAAAGGTAACCAAGCCCTTTCCCGACTCCTTAAAAGATAAAGTTGTTATGAAGCTGATAACGGGTAGCTCGAAAAGGATAGCAACCGGCGAATGGGAGAACGACCGGATGCTCGGAAGCTTCGACGAGCTGGGTGATGTGAGCCTTGTGATCGACACTATCGCACCGGCAGTTACGCCAGTGGGGTGGAGAAACGGATCTGTCGTAAAAAGCAAACAAAATTTAATTGTGAGTTGCAAGGACGATCAAAGCCGCATCGAAACATTTCGCGCCGAACTAGACGGAAGCTGGCTGATGTTCTCCAGAAAAAATGATTATTTCATTTATACATTTGATGAACATTGTTCTGGCGGCGGGCATAATTTAGTAATCACAGCTACCGACGTGGCGGGTAACAGCACAACGCGATCTTTTAATTTTGTGAAGCAATAACGATCTCATGATACAAGTTTCCGAAGGCATGAAAGCGCCTGCATTCAAGGGCAAAGACCAAAACGGCAATAACGTTTCGCTTGCCGATTTCAAAGGGAAAAAAGTTGTTTTGTACTTCTATCCTGAAGACGATACACCGACGTGTACAGTGGAAGCATGCAACCTTCGTGATAACTACGGACTATTAAAAAAAGAAGGCTTTGAAGTACTTGGTGTAAGTCCTGATGATTCGAAAAGCCATAAAAAATTTGAACAGAAATTCAGCTTACCATTTACCTTAATTGCAGATCCCGATCATAAAATAATTGACAGCTACGGCGTGTGGGGTGAGAAGCAATTGTACGGAAGAAAATATATGGGTCTGCATCGCACTACGTTTCTCATTGATGAAAAAGGTATTGTGAGAAAAGTTTTCCTGAAACCACGAAGTAAACAGCACGCAGAAGATATTGTGAAGTTTTGGAAACAGGAAGGCTCATAATTCCTCTTCGTCGATCAGCCTCTTCCCTGTTCTGAAACAAGTTCCCTTAAATAATGCCACTTCGTGCTGATGCTGATTAGTGACGGTAATGAGATACACGCCCGTGCTTTTACCGTTATGAATTTCTTTTGCCTCTGCAGTTAGTTCATCGCCAGTGTGAACTGTTTTCAAAAACGATATGGTGACATCCAACGCCAACGACAAATTGTTACGGTTGTTACATGCAAATGCGAAAGCGCTGTCGGCAAGGGAGAAGGCAACACCGCCATGCGCCACATGAAATCCATTCATCATCTCAGGACGAACGGTCATCTTTAGTTTGCTGTAACCTTTTCGAATTTCTAAAACCGTAATACCAAGCCATTGGCTGAATGCATCGTGTTGCATCATGTGTGAAACAACTTTGTTATGCAGATCATCCATAGAAATTATTTTCCTGAGAAGTTTGGTTTTCTTTTTTCTAAAAACGATGCGACACCTTCCTTAAAATCATCCGTGGCTGCAGCTTCCTGCTGCAATTCGTCTTCCAGCTTTAGTTGCTTCTTGAAACTGTTATTAAACGTTTTGTTCAACGCATTCTTCGTAAACCACAAACCACGCGTGGGCATTTGAGCAAGTGTTTCAGCAATATTTTTTGATTCCCGTTCGAACACTTCGTCCGGAAAAATTTTATACACCATGCCTAGCCTTTCTGCGTCCTGTGCAGCAATTTTTTCTCCCAGCATCATCAACGCGCTGGCTTTCTGAAAACCGATCAACCGTGGAAGAAAATATGTCCCCCCGCTATCCGGTATCAACCCGATCTTAGAAAATGCCTGTATAAAAGAAGCTGAATCTGCAGCGACAACAATATCGCAACACAAAGCAATGTTCGCACCGGCACCAGCGGCCACACCGTTCACGGCGGCAACAACTGGTTTTTCAATCGTGCGAATTTTTTTTATGACCGGATTAAATTGTTCACTCAAAATTTTTTCCATACCCGGCCCGTTCGGATCAACGACTTCAGCAAGGTCCTGTCCGGCAGAAAAACCTTTTCCTGCACCTGTAATGTAAATGCTGCGCACGTCGGAAGATGCGGCGCATTCTTCGAGTTTGTCCTGGAGTAACAAAGCCATTTCCCTGTTGAAGGCATTCAATTTTTCCGGGCGGTTAAGAGATATGTAAGCAACGTTACCGGCAACATGTAAAAGGACTGTTTCCATCTGGCAATGTTATGTAAGATTATGCACACTGATCTCAGGGCAGGCCGATAAAATATCAATGGCATTTAAAGTAGTCGAAGGGTTCCTTGCAGTCTTTGCATTGATATAAAGCTTTACATGGAGTAGAACCAAAGCGGCTGACGATTTCGGTGCGAAATGAATTACAATGCGGGCACTGAACGGCTTCTTCTTTTTGAAAAGCGCCCGGCGTACATACCTGTTGCATAACATTTGGAGGCGCGATCCCGTAAGCTTTTAGTTTTTGTTTCCCCGCTTCACTCATCCACTCTGTTGTCCATGGCGGCGATAAAAGAGTCTTGATCTCAACATTATTAAAACCATGTTCAAGTAACGCCATGCGGATATTGATCTGGATCACGTCCATTGCAGGACAGCCAGAATAAGTTGGCGTAATAAAAACCCGCACACCTATTGAATGGGGCGTTTCTACAGCGTCGTAAATTTCGATCTTTCTTACAATGCCGAGATCAACCACAGACAATACGGGAACTTCGGGATCCGTCACCGTCTCAAGGATTGCAAGTATATCTTCTGTTGTTATTGTTTTTACATCCATCATAGCTACTCCCTTTAGGGCTGGGGCTTACCACGTTAAATTTGGATACGCCCTTTGTAAGAATTGCATTTCAGCAAGTATAAACCCAAGTTGCTCCGTATGCATTCCTTCTTTACCACCCTTGTGAGCAAAATTATTCTCCGGAATGACAAGCGTTGCCTCCGAAAATATTTCTTCCGTCTTATGAAGCCACAAATGTTTTAGAGATGACACGTCAACAGAGATCTTTTCTTCTGACAATTCAGTTTCATATTCCGCGGGCATAAACATTTCGTACACGTACGGCCATAATTCTTCTACGGCGTCCGACATGCGGAGATGACTTTCATCGGTCCCGTCCCCGAGCCTGATCACCCATTCGCTGCTCCACCGCAAATGATAAACAATTTCTTTCAATGCTTTTGCTGCAATCGCCGCCAATTGATCATCGCTACTGTCTTGCAACTTTTCGTACAATAGATGTTGGTAGTTACTGAAAAAGAACTGCCG
>DASQJI010000387.1:0-3449 GCA_035631175.1 Parafilimonas sp. | reverse complement strand
GTGCAGTGGGACCGGTGACTATCCGGACTAAGGCAGTGGCATATACCCTTCAAGATTAGCAAACTTAAAAAGCTCTCTCGTGATGATGCTGCAATTCTCTGCCAACTCCGGGAGGGTGCAAGACTTAACCTTGAGATTTTTCGGCAATCCTTCCCATGTTTCAACGAAATCCATGTATAGCACATTCATTTCGTTCACATCATCAGATCCCTTCAGGGATTTAAAAATAGTATCGGCAATCTCACGGTTGTTGCCCAGGAAAAATTTCGCAAAGGGTTGATAATCGTCATCTATTTTGAAACTAAAAGCTATGTAAAACCGGGTATCCATTATGGAACGTATCACATATTCGATACCACAATTGGTTATAACGAAGTGCTGTAGCAAAACTGTCAAATTTTCAATATGCAAATGGAAAAAAATTCAGGCTTTCCGGAAATTTATGCAGTGGCATGTCCTTTGAAACCGAAATTTAAAAATCAGAACAAATTGTTTTAAACTCAAAACGGGAGGTCATTATGAAATTTCTCTTTGGAGATTCGGCTTATGAAAAAATTATCCTGCTTAAAAAGACGGTCCATAAAATCATAAAGCTAATTGCGGGCAGAGATGATGACCAGTTGGGCAATTCCTGCCTGATCCTTTAGTTCGCATTGCGCCATGGAAGAAGAGTTGATTTTTTAGTTATTCGTCACCTCAATTTAATTCTCTCGCTCAAGGCCTGCAACCGCCTCCAACTCCCCCTAAAGGTGGACGGTTAGCACGCGGTCGCGCAGTGGAAAGCCCAAGCCGCCGTTGATATTTGAACTGGAGCTGACAGCCCCAGAAAAAATTTATTTCCCCTTCCCCGCAATGTTTCCTCAATAGCTTTGCGCGATAGCCAGGGACATCGCGGCTTCGATTCCACGAATGCTAATTTAAATCACGTAACTTTTGGTTATTCAAACCTGAGCCCATGCCCGTGCGCAAAGCCATAACAGAGAAGATGGAGTCCATTTATAACATTTGCTTGCTCAATTGGATTCCTTTGTTCAAAATATGGAGTGCTTTCTAAGCAAAATCAAGGTCTAACTATTTCTCCCAATGTTGGGAAGAGAATAGCATTTTGCGTCAGATGACGCAAAATGCTATTAAGGCAAAAAGTACTTTTGCGACCATCGCGAGCGGCCTGCCGCACGCATTCCACTGTTTTTTACAAGAGATCGTCAGGATTTTCTCATACGACAGGGGTTGTGTTTTGCAGGCAATGACACTGCGTTCATGATTCCATTTTATTGTCGTCCCTTATAATTTCGAAATGTCTCAATTCCGCCAGCTTTCTGCAATAGTGTTCACAGATATTGAAGGTTATACCGCAATTATGCGGCAGGATGAGGAGAAGGCAATTCTTATAAGAAACCGTCACCGGGAGATCCTGGAACGGGAACACAAACAATTTAATGGCCGTATCATCCAGTATTACGGAGACGGCGCCCTTAGTGTTTTCCAAAGCGTTGTTGATGCCGTGCAATGTGCGCTTGCTATGCAACAAACATTTTGTCAACCGCCACGGGTGCCTGTGAGAATGGGGGTACATGTTGGTGACATCATTCATCACGATGAGGATATAGTGGGCGACGGGGTGAATGTTGCATCACGTATTGAATCCCTTGGAGTAGCAGGCAGCGTATTGATATCCGATAAAGTAAATGATGAGATCAGCAATCATCGGGAATTCAAAACCTATTCTGTAGGCATTTACCAGTTTAAGAATGTTGACCGTAAAATAGAGGTGTTCGCGCTCGACCATGAAAAGCTGGTAAAACCTGTTCCTGGCACATTAACGGGAAAAACTGAAAGCAATACGGATCCATTTTCATTGAAGCCTGAAAGACCAATGAAAGATAGCAATACGAAGAAAAAATATCCGATGTACAATGCCGGGAAAAGCATTGCGGTATTGCCATTTGTAAATATGAGCAACGATAGTGAGCAGGAATATTTCAGTGATGGCATGGCAGAAGAAATCATCAACTCCCTGGTACACATACGCGATCTGAAAGTGGTTGGGCGTATGTCTTCATTCCAATTCAAAGGAGCTAATGTCGATGTTCGCGATGTTGGTGAAAAACTTCGTGTGAGCACTGTATTGGAAGGCAGTGTGCGCAAGCAGGGCAATCGCGTTCGCGTTACCGCGCAATTGATCAATGTAAGAAATGGATTTCATCTCTGGTCTGAGAAATACGATCGTACCATGGATGATATTTTTGCGATACAGGAAGAGATCGCTGTCGCTATCACTGAAGAGTTGAAAGTAACCCTGCTTGAAAAAGAAAGAATGCGCATCAATAAGGCACCTTCTCAAAAACAGGAGGCGTATGAATTGTATTTGAAAGGACGCTTCTATTGGATGCAGAGAGGCCTGGGTCTTAAGAAATGTATTATGTATTTTCAGCAGGCCGTTGAGTTGGATCCGAATTTCGCTCTTGCTTATGCAGGCCTCGCCGATGCCTACGCATTTCTCGGCTTTTATGCCATGATGGCTCCGTCAGAGTGTGGACCTCGTGCAAAAGAGGCAGCTTTAAAAGCGGCGGAAATCGATGATTCCCTTGCCGAGGTGCATACAACGCTTGCATTCCTAAGCTCCTTTTATGACTGGAACTGGGAAAAGGCAAGACATCATTTTAAAAAGGCGCTGGAAATAAATTTCAATCATGCTCCTGCACATTACTGGTACAGCCTCTTCCTGTCGACGGTGGACCGGGACCATCAGCATGCAATTAAGGAAGGAACGAAAGCATTGGAACTTGAACCATTGACCGCGGTTCAATACAGTTTGATGGCCGTCGTATATCTCGGCGCAGGCCGTTTTGAGGATGCTGTAAAGGCATGCGAAATGGGAGCGTTGCTCGACGACAAATCCTTCCTCTCGTACAGGTATTTAGGTTTGAGCCTGGCATTATTGAAACGATATGACGAAGCGATTGACGCGTTGAAACGGGCAGCAATTCTTTCCATACGTCATCAATGGCCCTTAAGCGACCTATGCTGGATCTATTCCGTCATCGGCGATTTGGACGAAGCTCAAAAGATCTATAATGAATTGCTTTTAAGATCACAAACGGAATATATTTCAGGTTTCTTTTTGAGTTGTGCGGCTTACTCATTGAAGTTCCATGATAAAGCATTTGAATATTTAGAAAAAGCTCATGAGCAAAGGGACGGGCTTTTGCTGGTTGCCAGAACCTGGCCGGCCGCACAGCAGATGAAAAGCGATCCGCGGTTTGACGCTTTCGTACAAAAAATGAATTTCCCTGAATAGCTAACTTTTAGCGCAGCAGAGGTTGCATGGCACAATTCCAAATTTTTAAGGGATAATGTTCGATTCACGAAGTCCATCAGGATCTGATTTCAATCCATCGCTCAAGGGGCTGGCCCCCTCCAACTCCCCCTAAAGGTGGAGGGTTAGC
>DASQJI010000386.1:0-2003 GCA_035631175.1 Parafilimonas sp. | reverse complement strand
TCGATGAAGGTGATGTGATAAGGACCATTAATGATAATCACCAGTATTTTGGCCATTACCATACAGGCGGCGTACCGGGCAGGCATGAAATAGATGAATCGCAGGAATTATTCTATCCTGCCATAATGAAAGCAATAGTAGCAACTGGTTTTAAAGGTTATGTAGCCCAGGAATTTATTCCCGCCGCAAAAGATAAGGCTGCATCGCTTAAGAAAGCGGTTGAAATTTGTGATGTGTGATCTTAAGTCAAAAGTCAAAACTAAAAAGTCAAAAATGGATATCCTGCCATTTTAAATTTTGACTTTTTAATTTTTAATTTTCTTCGAAACAATTAAACTAAATATAATGGCTGACAATGTTTATGATGCGATCGTGGTGGGCTCGGGCATTAGTGGTGGCTGGGCTGCAAAAGAACTTTCTGAAAAAGGTTTGAAGGTGATCATGCTCGAAAGAGGAATGGACATTAAACATGTGAAAGACTATGTAAACACCAGCAAAAATCCATGGGAGTTCCCTCATCGCGGCCGCAGAACGCAAAAAATGGTTCAGGATTTTCCGGTGCTCAGGCGCGACTACCCGCTGAACGAAATGAACGTTGAGTGGTGGGCGAATGACAAGGAATCGCCATACACGGAAATAAAACGATTCGACTGGTTCCGCGGTTATCATGTTGGAGGCAGATCTTTATTGTGGGGCCGCCAAAGCTACCGGTGGAGCGACTTCGATTTCGAGGCAAATGCTAAAGAGGGAATCGCCGTTGACTGGCCTGTTCGGTACAAGGAAATCGAGCCATGGTATGATTACGTTGAAAAATTTGCGGGTATCAGCGGCAACCGCGATGGACTTTCTCAATTACCCGACGGACAGTTTATGCCACCAATGGACATGACATGCGTTGAAAAAGACGTAGCTGCGCGCATCAAAGAACATTACAAAGGCAGCCGTTCGATGATCATAGGGAGAACGGCCAATATCACCCAACCTATACAGGAGAGAACAAATTGCCAGTTCAGAAATAAGTGCTGGCTTGGCTGCCCATTCGGCGGATACTTTAGCACGCAATCGTCCACGTTACCCGCAGCGATGAAGACAGGAAACCTGACAGTGAGGCCGTGGGCAATTGTGACGAAGGTTCTCTATAACAAGGATAGCAAAAGAGCCACCGGTGTTGAAGTGCTCGATGCGCAGGATAATAAAACTTATGAATACAAAGCGAAAGTTGTATTCCTGAATGCTTCTACTCTAAACAGCGCATGGATCTTATTAAACTCAGCCACCGATGTTTGGCCTGATGGACTGGGCAGCAGCAGCGGTGAACTTGGCCACAATTTGATGGACCACCATTTAGGAGTTGGAGCATCAGGTTTAGTTGACGGCTATGAAGATAAATATTACTATGGGCGTCGGCCAAATGGAGTATACATTCCGCGATATAGAAATTTGTTCGGCGATAAACGTGATTATTTGCGCGGCTTTGGTTACCAGGGCGGTGGCAGCCGGCAGGGATGGGACCGTGAAATTGCAGAACTACAAATTGGCGTAGGTTATAAGGAGGCTTTAACTGAACCGGGTAACTGGACAATGGGCGTGGGCGGTTTCGGTGAAATGTTGCCTGATCATAATAACAAAGTCACACTCGATAAAAACACAAAAGATAAATGGGGGTTGAATGTCCTTGCTATCGATTGCGAACTAAGAGAAAATGAGCTGAAAATGCGCAAGGATATGTTCAATGATGCGATAGAAATGCTCACCATTGCAGGAGTAAAAAATGTGCGGGGCCATGATGGTGATGGTACTCCCGGCCGTGGCATTCATGAAATGGGTACGGCACGCATGGGCGCAGATCCGAAAACATCGGTGCTCAATAAATGGAACCAGGTGTGGGATGCGCCAAACGTTTTCGTAACCGATGGGGCATTCATGACAAGTTCAAACGATGTAAATCCATCACTCACGTACATGGCGTTTACAGCACGCGCTGCCGATCACGCCGTGAGTGA
>DASQJI010000385.1:0-1992 GCA_035631175.1 Parafilimonas sp. | reverse complement strand
AATGATATTCCATCTATTAAAAGTGAGAAAGAGACAAAACAACACGGGAAATAATACGAATACCAGCAGGAACAGAAGATATGGCGACACCATTACATACGGCGTTAGCTTCTTGCGCTTGACCAAAGATTTCTTCCGTTGTTTTGTTTGTATTGTGATCGCTGGATCCATTCAATTAAAATTGTTGTGCCAGTACTGTTGCCTCTTCCGCTGTTTTGAGTGATTGCACTGCGTTCGTTTGATCAATAATGCGCTGATGACTTTTATCTTTGATCCACATCCACTGGTCGGAGATCATGGCGATAAGCACTTGCTGATAACGGCCATGCTTTTCGGAAATGCTTCCGTATTCAATCGTCACGTGCTCGTCGAATGGTATATTTGAGAATCGTCCTCTTACAGTTTGTGGCTGCTCATTCGTTTCGTTGCAATCTTGAATTGCGCAACCGCTTAGCAGCTCACAAACCTTTTCCAATGATTGCTTTTGAAATAGTCCGTGCAGTCTCACTTTAACCGGTATCCATCCGTAAAGCGTTATATCGCCGTGCTCAAACTGAAGCCGCATCTCCTGCCTGTCTAATATTTTTGGCTGATCAAAGCCGTGATAAAAATTCACGAGACCATCATGGTAAAGCACTGTTGCCTGAACGCGGTCATTAATTTTTTGTGTAACGGAAGGACGTTGTATTTGAAAAGCACTGATCACTTTTCCTTCACCCAGCCACCCAGAGAACATGTCAAAGAAATGAACGCCGTGTTCAATGAAGATGCCGCCGCTCTTTGACTCGTCCCAAAACCAATGATTGCTGTCGAGGCTTTCATCGCTGGCATAATTTTCAAAAAATCCATGCAGAAAACCGCCCAGTATTTTTTCGTTTATGATCGTGTTTACAATTGAATAAAGAGGATTATAGCGCTGCATGAGATTGACCACGTACAGTAGCTGGCGAGAATCGGCAAGCGCTGCCAATTCCCTTGCTTCACTAGCCTTTAACGCGGCAGGTTTCTCACAGATCACATGTTTGCCTGCGAGCAATGCGGCCTTCGATTGTTGGTAATGGAGAAAAGGCGGTGTGGCAATATAAACCAAATCGATATTGCGATCATTCAAAAAAACTTCGTAATCAGCATACGGTTTTGCGTTGAAGGAAGAAGCTAGTTGGGCTGCGATTTTTTCATTAATGTCGGCTACCGCAACGATTCGTACACCTTCAACTTTTAAGAATGCTTTTGCCGCAAAATCGGCGAACGAGCCCGCTCCTACAATTCCGATATTTAAATTCCGTTCAGGCAATTGATCAATTTTTTTTTACGCTTTCAGCTATAGTTTTTTTCTCAGCCTAATTTCAATGCAATTTATTTTTAGCATCCGCGGCGCTATTTTCGAGCAGTACATTTACGGCGGCTGCTGCGTCTTTTATCGCCTGCTCGGGCGTTTTTCTTCCATAGATCACGCAGGCAGTGTATTCCTGCGAGATGATATCGAGCACTTCGACGATCACATCACAATTATCAATTCCTTTTACGAAAGCCACTTGTTTGGCAAAAGGCAATAGCATCGGATTTTTTTTGAAAAAGTCAGCGTAAAAGCTGTCTGTATCCAGGTTTTTTCTGTTCGGTAATTCATTAGTGATCGTCAGCAATTGCAGGTCGGCATCTTTGTCAACAAGTGTTTTAATAAAATCCCATGCTTGTTGCGGATGTTTGCAGGTGTTAAAGACGACAATGTTTTTCGGATCGGCGTATGTATACACAGGGCCAGCGTGGTCATCGGGAACTGGCGGCTGAAAATAACCGAAATCAAAATTCCTGCTGGGTATGCTTAATAAATAGCTGGTTTGCCATGGCCCCGTGAACTGCGTGGCGATTTGCTGTGTAACAAAAGGATCGTTGGCCGCGGATAAATTTTCCCGGCTGAAATAGCCATTCGTATATATCGTCTGCAAAAATCGAAAAACCTCAACGGCATATTTGTTGTCAAACGAGGCCCTG
>DASQJI010000384.1:0-9581 GCA_035631175.1 Parafilimonas sp. | reverse complement strand
TTCCGGGCGAGGAGTTGTAGCGAAAAGCGGGAACTGTCGCTGAATGATGCGAAAATGATGACAGCCCCAAAAGAACAAATTTCAATTTCCAAACAAATCATACTTCGTCTTCGGCCTGCGGTCATCGAGCCAAACAAATCCGCGTAGACGCATATCTGCAGAATTCATCTGCCGCATTGGGAAACTCGTACCCTCCAGGTTACTGCGAAATACAACACGCTGCGCTTCGCGGTTTGCAAAATACATATCTATCACATCGGCTGTCGCACGATTAACGCCGATGAATTTGCTGCTATCGTCCTGCCCATAATAAATACTTTCTCCATTGCCCTTCGCCCGCACATGCTCGATCTCGCCACCGACAAAATAGCCGTTGATCGTTCTGCCCTTCACCTGGTTGTAATAATCAGGTCCTACTTTCTGAATGCTCAGCGCATTTTCAAAAACATATATGCGCTTTGCTTTTTTGTCCTGCGTAAAAAGATAGATCGTATCACCGGTTATCTGGCTTTCCCTGCTCCACACCGCCGGTTCCTTGAACAGCCGAAATGCAGAATCCTCCAATGAATAAAACAAACTATCACCCACCGCCTGCAAAGAATCCGAAAATATCTTTACGTGAAAGTATGCTTCTACGAACCGGTCCCTTGCACTATCCGGTTTTGCGGTGGCGGAGTCGCGGATCCTGATCGAATCAGCGGCGGGCAGCGAATCGAGTATGACCGGCACATTACGGTATTTTCTGAGATTGGATAATCTCGCAGAAAAAAAAGTATCTGCAGCCATGTAAATAGAATCCTGGTCCTGTTTGATGATCATAATAGGCCGCTGCGTCGCCAGATAGGATGCCTGCTCACCGTTACTTTTTAAATTATTGGAAAGAATGGTGACGCCTTGCGCGGTGTCTTTGTATATCACGTTGCCGCTGGCCTCGCTTTGCTGCGTCGAGTCATCAGAAGCGACTTGATCTGCGTCGAGTATTGTAGTACTGTCTTCTATGTGAGGCCGCTTACCAAAGTAAGCCTTCTTGTTCTTCATGTCGTAATAACCATCACTCGTTAATATCGTTCTTTTCTTGTTCGCCTTGACGAGCGTGGGCACAACGAACGTTGCAACATTTGTATAGGTATTAAACAACAAGGTGTCAGTAGTTACTGTGTAATCCGGGTTGTTTAGCACAACCTGTTTTTTGAAATAAACGTCTTTCGTCTCACCGTAATAATAACCTTCCTGGCTTGTGAGAACGGTTTTTTCGCTCACCACTTTTCCTCCCTTGGTATAGATGCCTATGTGTGTGTTGAGATCGTAATCAAGATCAGGTGTCGTCAATGTTCCTTTGCCGTCGGTCAGCTTCACATGACCATTCAGATATGCTTTTTTTTCATTACCGAGATAGCGGAGATAGTCAGAATATGTATGAACACTATCGTTGTCGTTGATGTGAACGTGCCCATATGCTTCGAGCAGATTCCTCGTTTTGTTCAGCGCAACGCTATCGCAATAAAACAATGTGGTCTGCTGTTGAATAGCAACTTTTCCGGCGGCTGACTGGTATTCGGCGGAGTCCTTCTTTTCGTAATTCAGCCGTTCTGCGTTAAGAATAATGATCTGCTTTTTCGCCGAACTATCGGCGCCGGGCTGTTGCGCCTGCAAGGAGAAATTCAAAAGACAAAAGCAAAAGGAAAAAGAAAAAAATATCGCCTTATACCCTATCATTATTTTTTTGTTGCCGAATCCGCGAGCGGCTCGGTTAAATAATCTCCGTTGTCCTTTTTTCCGAAAACAGAGACGTTAACATAGCGCTTCGGATGAGCACGAAGGTCATCAATCAAAATATTCAGACTGCGGGAGAGGTTGTTAAGGTTATTGTATAATGCCCTGTCGTTAATGAGTGCACCGAGCGAGCCATTTGTTGACTTAATGCTGTTGATGATCGCCGATAAAGAATCTGCGCTTTCCCTGAACTTGCCTATTAAACCGCTTACATCAGCCTGCGATAAATTCTTTGTCGTGGTTTGAAGATATGAAAGTGTGCTGTCTATTTTGCTCGTGTTCGCTGCGAGGCTCGCTGTGAAAGTGTTCACGTGCCCGAGCGACTGAGCCAGTGCACCCGACTGGGTGTTCAGCAAGTCTTGCAAAGAAGCTGAAGATGTAACGATGCTTGCTGTTGCCTTGCTGAGGTTTTCGATCACGCTGCGCAAATTGCCCTTCGTGTTGGGATCAAGCACACTGTTGAAATTGCGCATGAGCGAATCAAGCGTAATGAGTGTTAAGGTAATTTGATCAGACAAGGGGCCTAATTTGCTCGACAGTGCACCAAGCATACCGGCATTTTCCACGCTGCGGATCGTATCGCCGGATTGCAAAAATTTTGTGCTACTGCCCAATGCTATGTTGAGAACCGGTGCGCCTAAAGGATTCGTCTCTATAGATGCGAGAGAATTTTCGGGGATATTGTACTCCTCCTTTAGTTTGATCTCAACAACAAGATCTTTCAGAGAAGGATCAGCGGAAGTTGTACTGTAGACGGTGCCAATTTGAAAACCGTTCGCATACACTGCGTTCGAGGAAGAAAGCTTTTTAAGATCAGCGTATTTTGCATACAGGAAAAAACCCGTCTTTAAGACGCTTTTGCCTTTGAGAAAATTAAATCCAAGAATTAAGAAAACAACCGCTATCGTAGTTAACGCCCCAATTTTGGTTTCGTTTGAAATTTTCATGTGTTGAGATTTGTTTTTTCAAAGGCCACATGCAATGCATACAACACTAAATTATTTATTCATGCATTGTTTTGGAACACGATTTCCACGTTCCCCGCGCGTTAAGCGGCCTCACTAACAACACAGCCGCAGGGCCAATCGCACGTGCGCAAAACTAAAAGATATTCATTACTGAACAAATGAATTCAAGGCGGTTACTGGGTATTCTCAACAATATTGCGGAAAGAATTTGTCTCAAGAGCAGTTTTATAGTGTGCAACGGCCTGCGTGATCGCGTTACAGATCTCCTGCTGACCGTCCACGCTGTTCAGGTAATCTTCTTCTTCGGGATTGGTGATATAACCTGTTTCAACGAGTATACTAGGCATCGCGGTTGCCTGTAATACCCATATGCCAACCTGGCGCTGCCTCGCTTCCCGGCTTATGCGGCCCACCTTTGTAAACTCCTGCTCAACATCGAGGGCGAGATTAGCGCTACGTTGAAAATATTGCTGCGTTTTTAGCGAGTAGTACATTCTTTTTTCGGGGCTGTCCGGGTCGAATCCCTCAAATTGTTCGGCCATTGTGCTGTCGATGTATAAAGACTCATTTTCGCGCATCGCCAGCTCTTTATCATCATTCTTGTGTGCAGCCCAGATATATGTTTCCGTTCCCTTGGCAGGATTTGGTGTGTACCACACATTATAAGTCGGAACCTTCTTTGTATGCTTTCTTCTCTTGCTCCCTTTACCGGTATAGTAAGTTTGAGTTTTATAACCTGTGAGTTCGCTGTGCCTGATCTTTGGCGCCGCGTTGCAATGAATGCACAAAAACAGATCTCCTTTCGCAGCATTTGCTTTGTTTGCTTTCACCGGTGGGGCATCGAAAATATCAGTGGTACGTGTCATCACTATGTTTACATCGGGCAACGCTGCCTGTAATGTGCTTTGCAGTTTTAAGGCGATGGCGAGCGTAACATTTTTTTCGTATGAATATGCGCCTGCAGCACCAAAATCTTTGCCTCCGTGGCCGGCATCGATCACAATTGTCCTTAACGTATTTTGACCTTGCGCAGCAATTTGATCATGAGATGATGGCGGAGCAACGCGAAAAGAAGTACAGATTAAGATCGTGGCAAAAACGCTGAAAGCAACCGAAATTTTCTTAAGCATGTCTACTTCGTTAAAAACTTTCCTTTACAAATCTATTATGCTATTAAACTCTACATTTGTCTGGCTTCTATATGCAGAACCGGTATAATGTTTTCGCAAATATAACCCGTGCAGGAGTTTTTTTTTGCGTCCTGATTTTTATAACGTTTCCATTACTTGCTAACAATCGGTGCAAAATTAAATTTCCAAAATTCTTAACAGTTAACGATACAATTCCAGCCAGGGAAATAGATTCTTTTCCTGCCCAAAAAATTATTGCTGATACGTTAAGCCCTGCTGATTCGCTCCGCGATCTGAGCGACACTTCAATAGTTGATTCCGGCAGGCAGGTTGCAGTGGATACTTTACTTTTCTCAAAGGATTCCCTTGATGCACCGGTAACATATTCCGCTGAAGACAGCGGGGTGCTCATCATTCCTCAAAAACAATTCATCCTTTACGGCAAAGCAAATACAACATATAAGGATATTAAACTCGATGCAAACACCATTGAGTACAATCAAAGTACCAATGTGGTTACCGCGTATGGAGGCACGGATACAGCTTCGAAAGATCCGCTTAACCTGCCAACGTTCACCCAGGCCGGCTCAGAATCGAAAATGGATACGGTGAAGTTTAACCTCAAGAATCAAAAGGGCATCACAAAGAACACTTACTACAAGGAGGGTGAGCTTTTTGTAAATGCACAGATCGTGAAGAAGGTGAACAAAGATGTTGAATATGCCTATCGCGGACGATTTACCACCTGCAACCTCGATACACCGCACTTCGATTTCAGGGCGAAAAAAATGAAGATCATCAATAACAAGATCGCAGTGTCCGGGCCCGCTTATCCGGAGTTTGAAGGTGTGCCAATGCCGATCGCGATACCGTTTGGAATTTACCCGTTGAACCGTGGAAGGCATTCGGGCTTGTTGCCACCTCGCTTTACTTCAAACGAAAGCTTTGGGCTCGGGCTCGAAGGCCTTGGATTTTACAAAGTGATCAGCGACTACTGGGATGTGACGCTCCGCAGTAGTATATACTCTTATGGAGGATGGAATGTTGACATTACACCAGAATATTATAAGCGATATAAGTACAGGGGAAATTTTACGTTGAGTGCGCAGCACACCAAACTTTTAAATACATCCGGCCTTTCCAAGCAGGAATTTACGGTGAGTAATACCTACTTCCTTACCTGGAGCCACTCATCTGACACTAAAGCTCGTCCCGGCACCAGTTTCTCGGCAAACGTAAGAGCCGGTAGTACGCAGTACAACACCTATGTTCCCAATGATGCGTTCCGCAATTATGAAAATAATTTAAGCTCGTCGATCACGTACAACAAGATCTGGAACCAGGGCAAATACAATTTGAATGCTTCTCTGAACGAAAACCAGAACAGCGTCACCCGGCTCATTAACCTGAATTTCCCCACGATCGCATTTTCAGCAACGACCATGTATCCTTTTCAGAAAAAAGAGCAGGTTGGTTCGCCGAAGTGGTATCAAAAGCTGGGCATTGGTTATACCGGGAACCTGCTTAACGTAATTTCTTTTTATGACTCCGCCTTTAATATTCAAAGAATACTCGACACCGTGCAATGGGGCGTTGACCATCGTATTCCGATAACACTGGCACTGCCACCGATTGGGCCGCTGATCCTTGCACCTTCGATCAGTTACGAAGAAAGATGGTATGCGCAGCTGATCAATTATACCTGGAACCCGCACCTGGCGAAAGTTGATACGAGCATAGAAAAAGGTTTTCATACCGCCCGTGAGATGACGTTTGGGGTAAGCGCTAACACGCGCATTTTCGGAACGTTTAATTTTAAACACTCAAAGGGGATACAGGCTATCCGGCACGAGATAGATCCGTTTTTTGGATTTAGCTATAAGCCAGATTTGGTGAGCCAGTATTTCAGTAATGTGCAAGTAGATACGCTGGGGCATGTTGTGAGGATCTCACAACTCCAGGGCAACGTTCTCGGAGGTTTCAGCGAGGGGAAGTTTGGAGGGATAAACTTCGGGCTTAATAATTTGCTGGAGATGAAGGTTAGAAACAAGAAAGATACCACCGGGACGGATAGCGTAAAAAAGATAAGGCTGCTCGACAATTTAAGCATCACCAGCGGTTATAACCTGATCGCCGACAGTCTCAACTGGAGCCCGATAAGCATCAGGGCCGGGAGCAGCCTTTTCAATAAGGTAAATATTTCTGCAGGCGCCACGATCAACCAATATGAAAAAGACAGCAGCGGTAAAAGTCATTTGCTGTGGAAGCAGGGCCGGATCGGCAATTTTCAATCGGGGAGTTTGTCGATGTCTACCTCATTTCAAAGTAAGTCCAAAGACAACCGGTCTGATGAGGAACGGTTACCCACTGATGAGACCATGACGCCAGATGAGCAGCAAAGGCAACTGGAATACGTGCGGGAGAACCCTGCGGAATTTGTAGACTTCAATATTCCATGGTCTCTGCAACTGTCGTTTTCACTCAACTACAGTCATTATTTGTCACCAGACTTAGTTAATTATGTTTCAGATCTCAATTCTAACGTAAACATCAACGGCGATATTAGTATTTCACCCAAATGGAAGCTCGGAGGCGGCTTATATTTTGACTTTAAAACTCAAAAAATACAGGCAACGAGCATTTACCTTACCCGTGACATGCATTGCTGGCAAATGGTGATCGACGTGAATGTGGGTCAATACAAATCGTTCAGCATTACACTCAATCCGAAGTCAGGCATACTGAGAGATCTTCGCGTTAATAAGCGTTTCCTGGAATAGCAACTTTAACCTCTGACAAAATTGAATCTGGCAAGGTTGTTGGGAAAAAAGTTATATTAATTCACTAAAATTATTTTGTTATGCGTGTATTGATTGGAGTACTCTCAGGCTTCGTAGCCGGTGTTGCCGTTGGTTTGCTCGTTGCCCCGACAAGTGGCGATGAAACCCGTCAAAAGATCGCAGATTCTGCTACCGACTTTGCAGGAAATGTAAAAGAAAAATTCCGCAAATTCCGCAACAGGAGCGAGGCAGAATTGAACGATATCGGCGTAAACTACGAAACTCCCGGACAGTAGTAAACGGCTTATATGCAAAAAAGGAGTTCCGCCTGGAGCTCCTTTTTATTTGCTAACGTTCTTGATCAGCTTAACCCTGCTTCTTGATCTTGCCTCCGCTGCTGTTCGAGACATTGGTGATCGAGGCGCTTCCCTTATAACTGATATCTCCTCCACTGCTCGCCTCGGCTTGCAGTTCCTTATTCACTGTGATCTCTATATCGCTTCCACTGCTGGCATGCGCTGAACATGTTTCAGAAACAAGGCCATACCCATTGAAGTCTGAACCACTACTTGTTTTGATCTCAATGTCCTGCACCTTTCCTTTAATATCCATATCGCTGCCACTGCTTTGATCTACCCGTAGTTTTGATGCAGTTATGGTTCCGTCGAAATCAGCGCCGGAAGACAGGCTGATCTTTAATTCGTTCGCGTTGATGTTGCCATCGGTGGTTGCATCTGCTCCTGAGTTTGCTTGCAGTTCATCAATGTTCCTGATCGTAACGTATGCTTTCAAATTCTTGTGGCCCCAGTCGTGCCAGCCTTCATTGTCAAAATAGATCTTCAGCTTTCCGTTCACAACTTCTGTTTTGATTCGCTTTATAGCATCGGTTGAAGAAGCGCTTACCGCTACGGCATCCGAATTGCCCTGTTTAAGAATAAGATTGATGCCGTTTGACACCTCAACAGCATGAAAGCTGCTGACGTTTCTTATTTCTGCGTTGGGATCATTAACGATCTTATCCTGTGCAAAAAGAACTGCACCGCACAACAACACCGCGAGAGAGAGAAATAATTTTTTCATTGTTCAGTTTTTTTATGGTACGCTGACAAGGCTAAAAAGTTACAAATACCGGACTTTTATTTGATGTTGTTTTAGAGATTGTGCAAAACGAATGATAAGAAGAATTTTTTGCTGATGGGCGGCAGCTCCTAGTTCCTGGCATCTTAAAAGCCGGGCATTATTGAGAAGCAGCTCCCACCAGTTTTGACGCACCTTGAAGATCTTTTCCAAAAAAGTCTTTCGAACCAGTTTCAATTCCAAATGCATGTTTTAGGTCGACGCCAGTTTTTTTAAGAGCGTCAGCGTTTCGTGGGTGAAATTTTGCGGCTCCCTTTAGGCCAGCATTAAACAGCAGTGCAGTCCCGGTTCGCTCATCGAGGCCATTGAATGTTTCCTGCGCCTGGCCGGGTGGTCTCCAGTTTGCGCCGCAATAATTATTGCCGACAAAGTAGACGATACTGGTATCGATAGGGCTATCGGTGCGTAACAAGGTCGTCAGCCGCGAAGCACAGATAATATTGTTGGCGATCAGGACATGTTTGAAATTATTTCCGAATAATGCCACCGCAGCAGGTACACCATCAACAATATTACTGTCGGTCATATAAATGGTGTTGTTGTACACCTTGCAATCGTTCACCCGGTGCAGGCTATCGACGCCCCAAACAGTAATGCCGCCATAGCTATTTTTTCGTCCGTCGTTTTCGCTTATGTTGAAGCGTATCGTATTGTTCGTAAATGGCAGATCGGCTCCATACTCGGCCAGCAGAAATCCTGCACCTTCATTATCGTGAGAATAATTGTATTGCATGATACAATTGGAACTTCCGCCATCGATATCAAATCCTCCACCGTCTGTCAAAAGTCCCGCATGATTATGATGTGATTCACAATGCTGGATCACCCCGTTTTTGCACATCCACATCCAAATGCCGACGGGGCCGCCTCCTTTGCTGCGATTATTTTCACCGTTGGCGTAAGCTTCGCAGCTTTCGATCAGTAAATTGTCAACGTCGCCCATTACGATCCCGTTGCCGGAATGGTTTTCCGTTTTGTCAAGGATGCCTTTATTCAGAAATGCTTTGCAATTGCCTACATAAAAGTTTTTGTGATGAAACGATTTCAAACCGCCATAAGAACCGATGCCGGCTTCGCCGTTCAGCAGGACGGTGCAGTTTGTTATCCTTACATCATCAAAGCCCGTAACAGACTCGTCATTCGCACAACTGAACAGAATTCCATAATCATGAAAGCCTTCGGCGATGCAGTCATCGATCCGGATTCTCGTGCATACGTGATCTGTTCTGTCCGAAGAAAAATGTATTCCGCTGCCCGCATTTTTGTCAACACCATCACCGACCAAATAAAGTTTGGAGACATTTACAAACGAAATATCGTTTGCTGCAATGCCATTGCTTTTGCCTGCTCTAATGATCGCCTGCCCCTTTCCATAGGAGCTAACAATTATGGGTTTATCCACAGTGCCGCTGTCAAGACTGTCCAGAAAAATATTCCCTTCAAACGTTTGCCCTGCCTTTAATAAGATCTTGTCGCCCGGTTTGAAAAGGATATGATTTAATTTATCGATGGTTCGCCATGCTCTTTTTGATGATGTGCCGCTGTTGTTATCATTTCCGTCCAGGCTATTTACATAGTAAGTATGTTGTGCGTTAACCAGCAGCCCATCGAGGAGAAACATAAAACAGAGCATTCGTTTCATAGATCAAACATACCGTAGATACTGTTAACCATTTGCGTTAACTTGACGATTCAGTTTAAAGGGGAATTATGAAGTTAATATATGTTGTGCTTCTCGGCACTAACCTATGTGCATGGCAGCCTTCAGCGATCGATTGGCTGAAACAGCAGCA
>DASQJI010000383.1:0-6163 GCA_035631175.1 Parafilimonas sp. | reverse complement strand
TAGCATCCGGGATGTTGATGAACTTCTGAGGGTTCCTGTCGACAAGCGGAAACCAACTGCTTTGAATTTGTATCATGATCCGGTGCCCCTGAAGAAACGTATGCGCCACGTCGTTCAACTGCAAATGTATTTGCGTCGGCTGACCAGGAACAAATGGTTCAGGCTTCTCAAAACTATTTCTGAATTTTCCCCGGATCACCTCTGCGCGCACCAGTTGCTGCACGTTGCTTCCCGGCAAGACGTCGATAACCTTCACCACAAAATCTGCATCCGTTCCGCTGGTGCTTACATATAAGTTCGCCGTGATGGGGCCTAACAGCGTGAAGTTGTTTTGCAGGATATCGCTCTGATAGTAGACCACATCTTTTCGTTCAGACGCGAATCTTTGGTCAGCGGCTAAGTATTTATTAAGGCGGTCATCGCTTTTTTCGTTTATATAAGGTATCGGATCAGCCGGGTCAGACACATATTCGTCCGAACCTGACTGGTTTGCTTTCTGCAACAACAATTGGTGGCCGCTATTTAACCACCAATTTGTTTTTGTCAATCCCTGGGGCGGCCACGTCTTGAATGTTCTCCACTCATTGCTGCCAGTGACAAAGATCGTTGCCTCGCCGGCGGTGAAAGGCCCCTTTCCCTTGAGGTAATAATTGAAAAAATCAAATTCTATTTGCTGAAATTTCTCGTTCAGGTCACCTCCAAAAGTATATCCTGCGAAATGATCCCACTTGCCGGCTTCCCATGCGCCATGCGTCCATGGACCCATTACCAAACGGTTGTCATTTTTCGGGTTTTGCTGTTCAATCGCCTTATAGGTGCTTAAGGCGCCGAACATATCTTCCGCATCAAACCATCCGCCCACTTCAAGTGTGGCGGGTTCAATATTTTTCAGGTGCGGACGAATATTCCTCGCCTGCCAGTAACTGTCATACGTTGAATGCTGCAGGTATTCATTCCAAATCTTCGCGCGTCCATGGAAATAGAGATCGTTGTAGTTGTGCAATGCGCCGGTCTTTAAATAAAAAGCATATACATCTTTTATATCAATGTCCCTGTTCACCGGTGGATTTTCCTGCCGTGGACCGTCCCTCGGAGCATCAAAAAAGTTTTCGAAACTGAAATTATCCATCAAATAAAAAGCACCGCGATGATTCACGTCGTCGCCTTCGAACTCATCCGTAACCGGCGCCTGGGGTGACACAGCTTTTATGGCAGGATGTGCATTCGGCAGCGAAGCGGTCGCGTAAAATCCGGGGTAAGAAATGCCGTAAATTCCCACCTTGCCATTGTTGTTGCGAATATTCTTCAGGAGCCAGTCAACGGTATCCCAGGTATCGCTGCTTTCATCAACCTCCGTATTATTTTTTTTGTTATCAATGGCCGGGGTCATCTCCTGGAAATTTCCTTCACTCATGTGCCGTCCGCGTACATCCTGGTAAACAAAAATGTATTTCTCTGTTTTGAAAAACCGGTTTGGACCGAGTCCCGTTGGATAATGATCTTCGCCATAAGGCTCAACCGAATACGGAGTACGCTCCATTAAGATCGGGTATTTTTCAGATGAATCTTTTGGAATATAGACGGATGTAAATAACCGTATGCCATCTCGCATCGGAATTCGGAATTCCTTTTTTATGTAGTTGTCCTTTACGAGGCCGGCATCGGTTTGCGCGTTGTTATCCGAGCAGGAAATTAAAAGGTCCGAGACCAGCAGGATGGATACAAACAACTTTTTGCCCATGCGTTAAAGGTAGCGAGCCACGGAGAATTGCAAATTATTGTTTACCAAGTGCACAAAAAAAAGCCCTACAGCTTTCGCCGCAGGGCATTGTGGGCCAGGCTAAAACTTTTTATGCGATAATTGCTTCGAAATGCAAAACGGAAATGTCATCGGTCAAAAGCGACTGTGTTACGAATAAACAAGTTCGCTAAAATAGCTTTAGAGCTTGGGAGACCTTTATTGAAGAGATATGCTGAAGGATCTGACGACTAAAAGTAAACAAAAAAGTCTTTACTAAATTTCTGAGAACGAAAATAACTTGCTGTCGTCGAATCAAACCCTGATATAAATTTTCTTGCGGTCAAGAAAATAGCCTACCAACCAGCAGTACAACATGAAGCAAATCGCAAACAACAGGGAGCCCGTATACGCGCCCGCATAACTAAACACATTTTCGTACAGCCATGTAAATAAGGGGGTGTCATTAATGTGTATCATGCCAAGAATGCTGACCGAAAGTTCCGAGACGAAGTAAATGAACAGAGGATTTTTGCCGAACACCTGAAAGAAGTTTACACCCTTGCGTTTCCCAACGAAGTCGGTGTAATACATGATGCATGCCAGGATCATGCAATCCAGTCCAACGGTGTGCAAAACAAAACTGCTGGTCCATAATTTTTTATTGATGGGAAAATCGTAGTTCCACCAATACGCGATCACGAGAAGAGCGAAACCCGCCATAAGAAGCTTGGCAAGTCCTTCGAAATTTTTGCCGTTCTTCTGCACATATAAGCCGACCAGGTAACCGGCAACTATATTAGCCAACGAAGGAAATGTAGTTAGGAATCCTTCCGGGTCAAATGGGAATCCTTCACCCATGTATAAATGTTTTGGGCCAATAAGCCACATATCGAACCGCAGCACCGCATTCGTATGTAGATCGAGCGGATCCGGACCAGTCCCGAAGTAGACCAACACCGGCCAATAAAGAATAAGGATGATGATGGTAATGATGACCGTGGCTCTTGTCTTTAAAAAATAAAGAAGAAGTGATGTGAAGCAATAAGCAAGTGCGATCCGTTGCAACACGCCAAATATTCGAGTTTCCGAAAGAGGTGATAAAATGAGCCGATGTTGTTCATTGTGTGTAAAAAAAGGGAACCAGTACAATAAAAATCCGAGGAGATAGATGATCAGCGAACGTTTGAAAATTTTGCCGAGCACCTGCCTTGTGTTCATCGCGTTCCAGCGCCTCATCACAAAACTCATTGCATTACCAACCGCAAACATGAACGACGGGAACACCAGGTCGGTCGGAGTGAAGCCGTTCCAGTGCGCGTGTTTAAGCGGGGCAAAGGTCGTTTCCTCGTTACCCGGTGTGTTTACAATGATCATCAGGCAAATGGTCATTCCGCGAAAAACATCGAGCGCCAAAAAGCGTTGAGAAGCGGTGGCTTGCATAGCAGTCGTTTAATTTTTTAAAGATATAGGTTTGATGGGAGCAGAAAAAAGACGATCAAAAAAATTTTCTAAAGAGATTTATCAGCACGGTAAGGATGATGCTGACGACTATCATCGTCGTAATCGGAAAATAAAAATGAAAATTGTCTCGTTCAACGCGGATGTCACCGGGTAGCTTTCCCAGCCAGTTTAGTTTATCGTGGAAGAAATAGATCAGCACGCCAACGATAACGATCAAGACGCCCGCAACGATCAGCCATTTACCGGTTTGAGAATTCATAACACAACGACTTTCATTAATCAATTATAAATTTACTTCCTTATTAAAACATGATTGCTTATGTTTCGCAAAAAATGGTTAAGAGTTGTCTTGCTGATAATGGTTCTGCTTGTTATCGCATATCTCGCCGGCCCGCATCCAAAGGCTCCCGTGTATTCGAACGTTTTACCAGCAGTTCCATCTGATGCCAGCGCACTCGACGCATACATTGCTGCAAACGAAGCGCAGCATAAATTGAAACCAAACAATGAAGCTCGCATTGTATGGTTCGATTCGTCGAAGACCAAAACAGATTATGCGATCGTATACCTCCACGGATTTTCCGCCTCGCAGGAAGAGGGACGGCCGATACATATCAACATTGCGCGTGAATTTGGCTGCAACTTATATTTAAGCAGGCTCGCCGGCCATGGTATCGACACTATACAACCGATGATCAACTTAACTGCCGACGAACTTTGGGAAAGTGCAAAGCAGGCATTGCAGATCGGAAAACAGATCGGGAAGAAAGTGATCGTGATGGCTACTTCCACAGGTGGAACGCTTGCACTCAGGTTGGCGTCCGAATACCCTAACGATATAGTTGCGCTCGTGTTGCTTTCACCAAACGTGGCCATCAATAATGATAAGGCTTATCTTTTAAACAACCCGTGGGGACTGCAAATCGCGAGGGTTGTAACCGGCAGCCATTATGTAACTGGAACTGACCCCCGGCCGCTTTATAAGCAATATTGGTATTGGCATTACCCGCTTGAATCATTGGTCCAGTTGCAGGAATTGATTGAAACAAGCATGACAAAAGATATTTTTCAAAACGTAAAGCAACCAACGCTGATGTTGTATTACTATAAGGATGAGAAACACCAGGACAGCGTAGTCAGTGTGCCTGCCATGTTAAAAATGTACGGTGAGTTAGGAACGCCTGCTAACGAAAAAATAAAAGAAGCGATGCCTGATGTTGGCGATCATGTGATGGGCAGCTATATTAAGTCGAAAGACTTATTGGAAGTGCAACAGGCCATCGAACAATTCATGACCAAAAAATTAAATTTACAGCGCGTGCCGTAGCAGCGCGTGCAGTAGCGATCTTTTACAACGCTTCCCCGATTTGTGATGCTGCGCTTTTCGAATGCGCATGACGGTGGACTGCTGACCATGATTTCCGTATCATTTATTCTCCGAACCACAACTCAAAAATGTAGTTATTTTGAGGTAAATTAAGATCGTATGCCACGAAGTTTTATTGCTGGGATCGGGATGTATGTACCTGAGCACGTTTTCACCAATGCAGATATGATGAAGTATATGGACACCAACGATGAATGGATACAGGAACGTACTGGTATCAAAGAGCGTCGCTTCGCGGATCGCACAAACGAAACAACGGCCACAATGGGTGTTGAAGCTGCAAAGCAGGCAATAGAAAGAGCTGGGATCACGGTAGACGATGTTGACTTTATCATCTTCGCCACGCTTTCGCCCGACTATTACTTCCCCGGCTGTGGCGTGCTGGTCCAACGTGCTTTACAAATGAAAGAGATCGGCGCGCTCGATGTCCGCAATCAATGCAGTGGGTTTATTTACGCATTAAGTGTAGGCGATCAGTTCATACGGAGCGGCATGTATAAGAACATTCTTGTGATCGGAAGCGAAAAGCATTCCTTCGGTATCGATTTCAACACACGAAGCCGAAATGTAACCGTCATCTTTGGCGATGGAGCCGGCGCGGTAGTACTGCAGCCAACCGAAGATCCCGACCGTGGAATTTTGAGTACGCATTTGCACAGTGATGGCAACGATGCAGAAATACTTGCAATGTTCAATCCCGGGTCTCACGCAAATCATTGGAAAGATGGTTTGGCCGATTACGACAATGCTGACATTGGCGAAATGTTCGTTAGTCATACGATGATCGACAAAAACCAAAATGTTCCGTTCATGGATGGTCCTACTGTATTTAAGAAAGCCGTGATAAAATTTCCCGAAGTGATCATGGAGGCGCTCGATGCAAATGGCTACAAGCCCTCCGATCTTACTATGCTTATTCCGCACCAGGCAAACTTGCGCATCAGCCAGTTTGTGCAGCAGAAATTAAAGTTGCGCGATGACCAGGTGTATAACAATATCCAGAAATACGGGAACACAACAGCAGCCTCTGTTCCGCTTGCGTTATGCGAAGCGTGGCAGGAAGGAAAAATAAAAACGGGGAACCTCGTTTGCCTCGCTGCATTTGGAAGCGGTTTTACCTGGGCAAGTGCATTGTTGAAGTGGTAGAATGTTTGATGTTTGAAGTTTGATGTTTGATGTTGCCGAGTTAAGATTCTCATTACTGATCACTCATTACTGATTTATTGAATGAAAACTTTTTTGCTTCTGATGTTGATCGCGGTCGCCGTATGCGGTTTCTTACAGAAGTTAACAATCACGGTCTCTCTTCAAGGGAAATCTGTAAGCGCCAGTCCAGCCGACGAAAACAACGACAAGGTATTGGTGTTACAAAGATCGGCAGCTTCAGCCGCAGCACATTTAGTCGCTAAAGTCAACAATGAAGAAATAAGCGCTGGATGGAAACGTACGTTTGTTTTATATGATAATGAAGATAAAGAGATAATCACCCTCGATTCAATGAAAGCAAATTGCTATGGCGTTTCTTTACAAGCCTTGCTACCAGTGCTGCAGCAGCCCAAACAATACGCGCTCTA
>DASQJI010000382.1:0-5932 GCA_035631175.1 Parafilimonas sp. | reverse complement strand
TTTACCAGGAGTGCAAATTTTTGGTGCTCCTGCTATTACTGTTCTGGGAATTCCTGCGAGATGGATGTTAGTGGGGACAGGAACCACAGTTGGTTTACCAGCAGTGACAACTTTTAGTTTCCCTATGGGGACTGATTGAGGAGTTGCCATCTTCTCTTTAAGCACTATATCGCCTTTCGCCTCTACAACTGTTGGTTCGATAAGATTATAATGTGATGCCTCCTGCTTTTGAGTGCATGAAAGAGAACAAATAAATACTGCGATGATAGAAATAGTTTTTAATGACATTACCTCACTTGATATTGTGAATAATTTGTCAGTCCAGGTTGCAGTTATGATTTATGATAAAAGGTAAAGAAGATTTCTTACTTCGCGATTTATTTTTATTAATTCACAAATCACCGTAAGCACGGTCGCAAGCACGAAAACATGTGCGCGTTGCAGATTCCTTTTTAATGCATTGTGGCTGATATTATCGTCATCAGCCGGAATGCCAAAGCGCTTTGGCCTCAATAAAATTTGGTAATTAAAAATTCAGGTTAATGCCAAATAAATATGCAGGTGTATACGGATAATTCCCCTGGTCTATGCCATACCCCTTCGAATTTATGATGTCCTATTGAGACCAGGGCCTGTTGGTTTGGTGGTAAAGAATGGTTATTTCAACCGTTGACGCAAAAAAAGCTGCCTACAAAATATTCATTTCCGTAAAAGATGACGGCGGGGACACAGGGCACGGCATTTATCTTTTCAAGTGATTGAATCAAAAATTCGTTTCAAGCTTTGCATTGAAATTTTTATCCCTTGCTCGCATACGGCAGTTTTCAATACACTCACCGGTCCGTCATAAAGCTATCAGCGCTGCAATGCCATACGAAATAACGACGAGCGCAATACCATACATAAAAATGTTGTATGAAATATGCAGCAATCTGAATTTTCTGCCCATCACGCGTCCCTGCCAGTAAATATCTTTGATCATCGTGCCGTACAAAAAATCCGGATCGTCCATCATATTACGCATACCTTCTTCGTAGGCATCGTATTTCATCTTGTAAAAACTGCCATAAAAAAGCAAGTTGACCTTTCTTTCTTTCAACTGTTCTTTGGTAAAAAATCCCGGGTGGATCTTTGGCCTTGTTGCAAGCACAGAAAAGATAATGGTGGTAACGTTTACCAGGAGCAATAATATAGTTGGGATCACAAGGTGGTAGCTGTCCGTTGAAAAATTTCTCAGCACCAACCCAAATGTTACGGATATCACGATCGAATTCACCGATATCATGATATGCGCTTTATTGTCTGCCAAAGCGCTTAGCTGCTGATGTGCTGCGAATGAAACCCTGAACATCGTTTGAATTCCTCTGCCGGGAGGCTTCTGCTTCTTATTTTTTTTGGAAGTGGCCGCGGTGGTCACCTCAGTTGCTTTCTCAACAGTTGGTTGCCCGGCAGCGAAATCCTCGGTCGTTTCTGATAACTTCTCCTCTTGTTTGCGTTTTAATTCGTCCAGGTGAACGGCCTTTGTTTCGTCGAGTAATAAGCGGCAATATTCCGTATAATACGTATGCGCTTCGAGGAGATTTATAGTTTTTTCGCGCCATTCGCGCTTCTTTATTTTCGTCCCGTCGAGCTCTTCATGTTCTTTTCTCACCCGGCGATTCGATTCCTCAAAGTCCGGCGTGCCAAGATTAAACAAGTCTGCATCACAGAGGATCTGCTCGGGCAAAGAAACGGCGCTTTGCGGAAGCCGGGTAGCGAGAATACACTTGCTAACTTCTTCGATAGTGGGTTCGTCAACGGACAAGGTTTGTAAGAACTTAGCGGCCAGTGCTGCACTTTTCGCTTCATGGTCATTGGTTTCTGAACAAAGAAAACCTGCATCATGAAACCACGCAGCCGCGCAAACAATGAAATGATCGCGCTCATTTAATTTATACCAGGCAGACATTTTCTTAACGGTGTTTACCGTTTGGGTTATATGCTTCTGATTATGATACGCAAGCCTGCGATCCGGATGCTCAGCATAAAACAGGGCGACATGTTCGGCCACTCTTTGTAGTAATTCATCATACTGCATGTTGGGAAACTTCTTTGTTGGCAATATAGTTTTTATCTCAATGCCGGCCGAAAATACGGAATTCGCCATTCTGTATATCATTCACTTCAGGCGGCGTTTTCGGCGTATGAAATCGGTTTGCGTTATGGCTTTTCTTTTGCTTATGTCAAAGCTACGCAGGGAGCCGGATTATAAACTCGCTGCCCTTATTTTCCCTGGTTTCAACCTTTAGTTCACCACCATGTGCTCTCACGATGTCATAACTTAAACTTAAACCCAATCCCGTCCCTCCTCCGGCCGGTTTGGTTGTAAAAAACGGCTGAAAGATCTTGTCCAAAATGTTTTGAGGAATACCGGGACCATTGTCTGAAATACGGATCTCGACGCCCCCGTCACCTGAACGGGAGTTTAACCGCTTCGTAGAAACTGAAACCTTTGGTTTATACCCTTCGCCTCCTGTTTTTCGCCTTTCATTCACCGCGTAAAATGCATTGTTGTATAAATTCAATAATACTCTCCCGATATCCTGCGGAATGACGTTTATTTTTCCGATGGTCTCGTCAAACTTGGTTTCAAATGTGGCGCTGAACGTTTTATCTTTCGCGCGCATACCATGATAGCTTAACCCCAAATATTCATCGGCTAAATTGTTAATGTCGATCGGATCTTTCTGGCCGCTACTGGTGCGCGAATGTTGCAGCATGCCTTTTACGATCGCATCGGCGCGCCTTCCGTGCAGCACGATCTTTTCCTCGTTGTCTTCCAGGTTGTGTATGATGTCGTCCTGCGCTGCCTCATCACGCTGCTCCTGCGGTTTTGACCGTTCGTTTTTCAGCTCCTTTATCAGGTCGATATTCACTTCGGAAAAGTTATTTACAAAATTGAGCGGGTTTTGTATCTCGTGCGCGATGCCGGCAGTCAGTTGTCCAAGTGAAGCCATTTTTTCAGATTGGATGAGTTGCGACTGCGTTGCCTTCAAAGCTTCGTGCGCTTCTTCGAGTTTATAATAAGCTTTTTCTATTTCGCGCGCCTGCTGTAATTCACGCACACGATTTTTCTCTCTTTCTTTTGCAATAATGCGCTTATGTACATACCGATTAATTCCAAACACAATGCACAACACGAGCACCGCATATAAGAAATATGCCCACGTTGTTCTCCACCATGGAGGGTTGATGATGATCTTAAGACTCGCCCCGGTTTCGTTCCACACGCCTTTGTCGTTTGCGGCTTTTACACGAAATACATATTCACCCGGCGATAATTTCGGGTAAAATGCAACATGCTGGTTACCTACTTCCCTCCATTCATTATCGTAGTTTTCTAATTTATAGCTGTACTTGTTCTTTGCCGGATTAGAATAATGAAGCGCGATAAATTCTATTGAAAGTGTATTCTGATTGTATGGCAACGTGATCTCGCTGGTTTCATAAATCGGTTTTTTCAGGATCGATTTAGGGCCCGGAAGCACCGGCTTGTTCGAGATCCTTAGATCGGTTAAAAAAACTTTTGGCGGAATGGAATTTAAAACGATCTCGTTCGGATTGAATATCGTGATCCCGTTTGAGCCGCCAAATGCAAACAGGCCACCGGATGTTTTTGCAAATGAACCATCAGCAAATAACTGGCCCTGGATACCGTCGGCAATCGAGAAGTTATTGAATTGCCCCGTCTTTAAATCGAATCTGCTTAATCCATCAAAAGTGCTTAGCCATAAAGAATTATTTTTTTCGTCTGCAACAATGGATTGGATGCACATAGAAGGCAAACCATCGTCCTGCGTATACGTCTTTATTTTTTTTGTTTGAAGATCATACTTGCTAAGCCCGCCCTGCCACGTACCAACCCATGCGATACCGTGCGGATCCTCGTAGAAAGAATTAATGTCCTGCGATAAAAAAACATCTCCTGCTTGTTTATCATATCCATGTCTTTCTGATTTTCCCGTTTTATAATTGTACAGGTACAATCCGTTGTCGGTAAGCATCCATAGACCGTACTTGCCCTCATATACATTTGAGATCATATTGCTGGCAGCATTGCTGCCGGTAACCGTGCTGAGGTCGTATTTGCTGAATCGCGGTGATCGGCGATCGCGCTTATAAAGGCCGGCGAAAGTGCATAGCCACTCGGTTCCCCTGCTGTCTGTTAAATGCGATCGAACGGTAGCGGACGCCGGAAGGCCAGGTAACGTAACCGGGCGTGCTATACGGGTGTCAATTGAAAGAGCATAGGTTCGCTGGAAAAGTCCCAGGTAAATTTCGCCCGGAGCGTTTTGCCAAATTGAATAACCGCTGTTATTGTTTATCGACAGATCGGAAAACTTTATTGGCACCAGTTCACCGGTGCGTAGATCCAGCATATCTATTCCTGACGCCGGATAGCCGTTTGTCGCGATCCATAATTTACCATCGCTGCTTTCACAGATCGAGTTTGCCCAACCCGGTGTTATAGAATTTTTGTCTGCCTTGTTGAAAACATACGATTTAAGCTGCGGCCTGTTTTCATACTTGATCAGGCCTTCTGCATTAGTGCCTATCCACAGCGTTCCGAAACTGTCAAACTTTAACTCTATTGCTTGAACATGTTCCAGCTCTTTTTTTGTTCCGTTATTAAAAGATGAGAATTGATTTGTCTTCGTGTTAAAGAACCTGATGCCGTCATCTGTTGCTAACCATACGTTATCGTTTTTATCGATCGCAATTGCCTTGCGCATATTGACATTTCTCGAAGCAGGGTTGATGGTCGGTGCCCATATTTTGTAATGATCCGTCGCAGGATCGACATCGTATAACCGATCGTTCGCGCTAATGAGCCATATATGGCCACGTCTGTCGAACTTAAAGTCTGTCGGCACATCGTTGTTAGCCATGAATTCCTTGCCAAGAGAAATGCCTATTCTCCCAATTAACTTTCCTGCCGGATCGATCTTAACAGCACCGGAAAACGAAGTACAAATAACATTGCCCGACCGGTCGGTTCCCAGCGATAAGACATTTCGAATTTTCAGGCTATCGGGGGTTTGAAACACCTCTAAATGATCATCCTTTTCATCTTTATACAGAAGGGCATTCGTGACCAGTTCACCGCCGTAAGTACTTATTCCAAAGTAGATCCTGCCGTTGTGGTCCTCACACATTGACACTATATCGAGTTCCACATTGGCCGGGTGATCTACGAGGCTTGCGAAATCATAATGTTTGAAAGTCTTGTGAATCGGATCGTACATGTTAAGGAACGAGGGACCGGAGCCAATCCATATGCGGCCATCGTGCGCCTCAAACATTGCATACACCGGCAACCCTCGAATGGCAGTACTATCATTCGGATCAGAATAAAATCTTTTAAACTCGTAACCGTCATAGCGCACGAGTCCATTGATCGTACCGGCCCATATATAACCAAACCTGTCTACGAGCAGGCTGCTTACCTGCACTCCGGGCAAGCCGTCCCTTTCAGTATACTGGGTTAAATTACCCGAGTTGAGCTGTCCATATGATACGGCAACACACAGAGAACAAGCAAGCAAAGTAATCAACCGGTTAAATCCAGCCATTGTTAGTAATTGAACTTTTCAGCTGCAGCAGGAGTGCACATAAATTTGGCTTGAAGATAAATAATAATGAATTTGGTGCCCCACTAAGCGGGTAGCGTGATGATGAACTCTGTTCCCTCCGCCCGTCCGTCCTCGCCCGCCCCGAAGTTACGCGAAGGCGATACAGGCAGAGTTTCCACTTTTATCTCACCGCCATGCGCTTTTATGATGTCGTAACTCAAACTCAAACCCAGCCCTGTTCCTTCGCCTGTTGGCTTGGTGGTGAAGAAGGGTTGGAAAATTTTATCAACGATGTTTTGGGGAATGCCGGGGCCGTTATC
>DASQJI010000381.1:0-2132 GCA_035631175.1 Parafilimonas sp. | reverse complement strand
AAATGCCAACCTTATGGAAGCGACCAGCGTATTCATATCCCGTCCAACACATTATTTACTTATCCCGATATTTCGATTGTTTGCGGCGAAATAATAACGCTCAATGAAGATGAGTTCAACGTCTTAAACCCATCCGTAATTATTGAAGTGCTTTCCCGGTCAACTAAAAATTATGACCGTGGCGAAAAATTTAAACTATACCGAGATATCGCTACGTTAAAAGAATATATCCTGGTTGATTCGGAAAGTGTGCATATCGAAGTATTCAGGTTAAACGACCGCAATCATTGGGAACTTGAAGAATACCATGACATGGCTGATTTTGTTGCCATCAAAGCAATAAATGAAGATATTTCGGTTGCTGATATTTATGACGGAGTTAAGATGCAATTGACTTCGTAAACCGGCTCGTAGCAGTCTGACGCTTTCGAAGTGTCTGACCGTTTTTACAAATCACGTAATTCAAATATTGCTTCGATCTCCACAGGAATGTTGTCGGGCAATGAACCCATGCCAACTGCACTGCGCACACCGACTCCGTTGTCTTCTCCCCAAATTTGCGCGAACAATTCGCTGCAACCATTGATAATAAACGGATGTCTTTCAAAATCAGGTGTGCAATTAACCATGCCCAAAACTTTTATCACGCGTTTTATCCGATTCAACGAGCCAAGATTTTTTTTGAGCGTTGCAAGAATGGTTAATCCAACCTGGCGTGCGGCGAGCTTGCCTTCATCTGCATCCATGCCTTCGCCGATGCGGCCGGTAATAAATGTTTTTTCTTTTATCAATGGCCCATGACCTGAAACATAGACGAGATTACCAACAACAAGGCAGGGTTTATAGACACCGATCGGTGCTGGTGCAGGTGGTAATTCGAGATTCAATTGTTCAAATTTTTCATCTGGCGTCATACATTAAAAGTTTGTCCCGCCCCTGAAGGGAGAAGAGAGTTAAGTTTATTTTTTTTATTCCCGATTCATGATTGACCTTGCCCGACGTTCAGGCAGCGATTGACGATCTTAGTGTATAAAATAATTCAGTGCAAACACGCCAATCAACCCAATTACTGAAACTATTGTTTCCATAACACTCCACGTGAGGAATGTTTCCTTCAACGACAAATTAAAATATTCCTTGAACAACCAAAATCCACCATCATTCACATGACCAAAGATCAAACTGCCTGCGCCTGTTGCAAGTACCATTAAATTCGGATTTACACCCGATGTTGCAATGATGGGCGCAATAATTCCGGCAGTGGTTAAGCCCGCAACGGTTGCGGAACCCAATGCAATACGAATCACTGCGGCGATTGACCAGGCGGCAAGTAAAGGATGAACGTTCAAATTATTTAGTAAAGCTGCTATTTGAGTATTAACACCGGTCTCTGTAAGGATTTCTTTCATCGCGCCGGCACCGGCGATGATCAATAAAATAAGCGAAATGTCTTTTACCGAATCAACTAAATGATTCATTAAAACACTCATTGATCTTGTTCTTTTCAAACCCAAACTATACAACGCGTACAGTACAGCAATTATCATTGCAATTGGCGGATCACCAATACCAATAAAAAATTTGGTTACAGCATTTTGCTGTGCTATCAACTGCTGGCAAATCGTTCCTATTGCAATTAAAAGAACAGGTAAAAAAGTTGTAAAAACGCTATTGAATAAACCAGGTAATTCTTCATCTTTCAAATCCTTTGAAGCAAATGTCTCGGGTGGCTTGTTCTTATATTTTTTTAATGTGGGCGCAAACATAGGTCCCGCAATGATCACAGCGGGAATGGCAATCATAAATCCATATAACAAGGTCAGTCCAAGATCTGCGTTGTATTGTTTTACCAAACCGGTTGGTGCCGGGTGCGGCGGCAAAAATCCATGTGTTACGGACAACGCAGCTACCATTGGCAAACCAATATAAACGACGGGAAGATCATATCTTTTCGAAACGGTTATAATCAGCGGTACCATCAACACAAAACTCACGTCAAAAAAAAGAGGGATGCCTACGATGAAAGCCGTAAGCACCATGGCCCACATGATATATTTTTTTCCAAAAGCATCAACCAGGCTTGTCGTTATTTTTTGTGCGGCACCGCTTTCCGCAATCAGTTTACCAAGCAT
>DASQJI010000380.1:0-2967 GCA_035631175.1 Parafilimonas sp. | reverse complement strand
TTGCTGTAAACGGCGAATAGATTATCGAGCTCATCAAGAATCGCTTTCTCATTGAGTTTCTCTTTGTATTTTTTGTTTAATCGCATTCCAAGGCGGTCGCCGCCAAGATGCACATTATATTCACCATAAGCAGTTCCGACGAAACCGATCTCGGCAACATAAGGCCTTCCACAGCCATTCGGACATCCAGTCATTCGGACACTTAGTTCTTCTTGTGTTAATTGATATTTGTCGAGGAGAGTTTCGATTTTGGTTATCAGCGATGGAAGATAACGTTGCGCCTCTGCTAATGCAAGCGGGCAAGTATTTAGGGCAACGCAGGCTATCGAGTTTTTTCTAACCGCGCTTGCTTGTTCCGTTTGGGAAATTACGTTAAACTCGCGAAGTATATTTTCTATTGCATCTTTATCTGCTGCATCAACATCACTCACAATAATATTTTGATTACATGTGAACCTGAAATTTGCCTTTCCTGTTTTTGCGATCTCATACAAAGCAGTTTTCAAAGCCTGCTTTTTGTTATCGAGTACGCGGCCATTCTCAACAAAAACAGTGTAGTACCATCTTCCCACGTGATTTTGGTGCCAGCCAAAATAATCCTTTCGTTCAGTAAATTCGAACGGTCTTGGTGTTTCGAGCTTAAAGCCGCAACGTTTTTCCAGTTCAAGCTTAAATGGATCAATGCCCATTCTGTCGAGCGTGTATTTTAGCCTCGCAAACTTTCGATCGCTGCGGTTACCGTGATCGCGCTGAATGGTGATGATCTCGTAAGCCGCTTTTAATACCTTTTCTTCGCCACTTACGAATCCGAGGATGGTCCCAAGCCTCGGGTACGTTTCGTCATTGCCATGTGTAGCGCCAAGTCCTCCGCCGACAGCAATGTTGAAACCTTTCAGTTCATTGTTTTCAATGATCGCGATCAGCCCCAGGTCGTTTGTAAAAACATCCACATCGTTATTCGGGGGGATCGCAATTGCGATCTTAAATTTTCTCGGCAGGTAGCGATCCTGGTACAATGGATCTTCTTCTAATTTCTTGTCACCGATCTTTTCTTCATCGAGCCAGATCTCGTAATAAGCATTTGTTTTCGGTAAAGCGAGGGCACTTATTTTTCCGGCATAATCAAACACTTGGTCATGAATTGCTGATTGTTTCGGATGTGCACTGCACACGACGTTCCGGTTGACGTCGCCACACGCAGCGATCGAATCAAGGTGCAGGGTGTTGAAAGCTTTTATGGTCGGCTTAATATGAGATTTTAAAATGCCGTGCAGTTGTATAGTTTGCCGTGTAGTGATCTTGATAGCACCCGTTGAATGTTCGCCGGCAATATGATGAAGGCCGATCCATTGCAATGGCGTGAAAAATCCGCCCGGCACGCGTAGCCGGATCATGTAAGAATACAGCCATTCAAGTTTTTTTGCGCTCCTTTGTTCCCTTACATCGCGATCATCCTGCTGGTACATGCCATGGAACTTGATCAGCGCCTGGTCCGGTTCGCGTATTGCGCCCGTGAGCTCATCTTCAAGACTCTGTGCAAGCGTACCGCGAAGGGCGTCGCTTGCCATTTTTATTTTTTCGACTGGTGATAAAGTTTGTTCTGCCATACCCCAACCCTAAAGGGAGTTTTTGTTTGCGTGTAATAAATTTGCGGTTAGCATGTGCGTTGATCAATACACAGTTTCGTTTTACTGTTTTGGAGTGCCCCAATCCGCGATCGAACGGGATCACCTCAATACACATCCTTTGCGAATCGGCCCACGGCTTTCAATTCATCTAAATATTCCTGCGCCTGTTCTTTGGTCCTGTTTCCATGTTCTTCAATGATCTGTAAGATCGTCCGTTCTACATCCGCACTCATGGGATCGCGCGTACCACAGATATATACATACGCGCCTGAGTCCAGCCAATTAAAAAATTCAGCACCATGCTTTTTCATCTTGTGCTGCACATAAATTTTCTCTTCCTGGTCCCTTGAAAAAGCGACATGCACTTTGCTCAGCACGCCGGTATTAACCCAGTTCAGGATCTCTGTTTGATACAAAAAGTCTGTAGTGAAGTGCTGGTCTCCGAAGAAAAGCCAGTTGCGCCCTGCTCCGCCGACCGCATCGCGCTCTGAAATGAATGAACGAAAAGGCGCAATACCTGTGCCGGGGCCTATCATGATAACGTCTTTTTCATCGGCTGGGAGGCGGAACTGGTTATTCTTTTGTACATAAAATTCAATGTGCGCATCGTCTGCCATTTGCGTTAACAGGTCCGAACACAAACCATATCTCTGCTCTTCATTTACATAAAATTTATCCCGTGCAACAGTGATATGTACTTCGCCCTCATGAGCCTGCGGCGAAGAGGAGATCGAGTATAATCTCGGCGTTATCGGCTCAAGGATCTGGATAACCTCCTCAAATTGTTGTGAGTCTTTTACAGGGTATATTTTCAACAGGTCAATAATGCTGATATCCTGTTCAGGTATATCCTGCTCAACAATTGCAGCATACTTTTTTACAACCCTCTGCGGAAGTTGACCGATGTTAAGCTTCCGTTTAAGCAGCTCAAACACCGTTGATGCCTGGTTGCGATAGGAAAGAACCTTGTCGCGCTGGATGCTGGTGAGCTCAAGAATTGTCTCGACACAGCTTAACTTGTTCTCAGGTATTACACCAATTGAATCTCCTGGTGAATATTCAACCGCATCCGCAACAATTTCTATGTGATGTGTTTCTTTCTTTGAGCCTCTGTCATTTAAATTAATGTTGTTTACGATCGTACCCTTGTAAATCTTTTTTCCTGTCGTTGGTTTATTTACTACATGCCTGGACACCGTGGGCTCCGCCGGTGTTGAATTGATTTTCTCAAGCACGCCTGCGAACCATTCATCAGCGCTGGCTTCATAGTCTGTATCACACTTTTCGATATTCACTAAACGTCGTGCCCCTAATTTTTGCAGACGTTCATCAACGTCCT
>DASQJI010000379.1:0-2128 GCA_035631175.1 Parafilimonas sp. | reverse complement strand
TAAGCCTGGATGACATCATTTTCGATCAGATAAATATTTTGAAGGAAAGAGGTTTTGTAAAGCCAGGCGACGTAGTAATTAACACCGGGAGTGTTCCGGTGCACCTGCACTTGCCGACGAATGTTCTGAAAATTACAAAAGTTGATTAGGTACGCCCCCGAAAATCGGGGGATTTTTTTGTGTAGAAAATACATGAGATGAGTGATGAATGATGAGTAATGAGTTTCTTGAATGGAACGTATACTTAAGCAAACAGCATTCGTTTTTAATCTTTAAGTATGAAAAAATTGCCTGCGTTTTTTTTGCTTCTTGCCTGCGGCGGCGCTATCGGACAGGACATTGATTCCGTTTGGATCGTAAACAATTACACGAAAAAGGAAGTTTACATCCCGATGCGAGATGGCAAGAAATTATTTACTGCTGTGTATGTTCCCAAGGACACAACAGAATTGCACCCGATCCTCATGGAACGGACACCTTATTCCTGCGCTCCGTATGGAGAGAACAAGTTTGATCCTGCCTGGTGGACCGGGTATTTAAAAGAATATTTCAAAGAGCATTACATCATGGTCGTGCAGGATGTGAGGGGAAGGTGGATGAGCGAAGACGAGTTTGTAAATGTGCGGCCGTTCAATCCGAATAAATCGGGAAAAGAAATTGACGAAGCGAGCGATACTTATGATGCTATCGACTGGCTGGTGAAAAATATTTCTCACAACAATGGCAAAGTCGGCGTTCATGGAATTTCCTATCCGGGCTTTTATTCAACAATGGCTGCAGCAAGCAATCATCCCGCGTTGAAAGCCGTGAGTCCACAGGCTCCCGTTACTAATTGGTTCATCGGAGATGACTTTCACCACAATGGTGTTTTCTTTCAAATGGACGCATTCGATTTTTATTCAGCGCTCGGCTTTGGCTTCGGACAACCACACCCTCGTCCCACTGCAGATTCAGCACGATCGATAGGTTATCCTGATCACGATAATTATAAGTTCTTCCTTGAAGCGGGCAGTTTGAAAAACCTGACGAGGTACATGGGTGATACGATCGCGTTTTGGAAAGACCTCATGAGTCATCCGAACTATGATGCGTGGTGGAAAGCGCGTGATGCACGCAATGCAACAAAGAAGTTACAACCGGCAATGTTATGGGTAGGCGGCGAGTTTGATGCAGAAGATTGTTGGGGAGCATGGAATTCTTATAAAGCAGCCGAAGAAAATAATCCAGGCAAATCATTTAATAAGATTGTGGAAGGGCCATGGTATCATAGCCAGTGGGCAACTACTGACGGCGGTCATCTTGGCAATGTTCAATTCGGCAGCAACACCGCAGCATATTTTCAACAACATCTTGAAATTCCTTTTTTCAATTATTTTCTAAAAGGCAAAGGGAATACTGACAGCATTGCCGAGGCGAATATTTTTATCACGGGAGCAAACAAATGGCGATCGTTTTCGGCATGGCCTCCCGCAAATAAGGAAGACAAGACATTGTATTTGCAGCCTGATGGAAAACTAGGGTGGAGTGAATCCGAAGGAACAAGTGACGCAAAGTATAGCGAGTATACAAGTGACCCAAATAAACCCGCGCCATATGAAGAAGACGTACATTTCAACCGGTCGAGAACTTACATGGATGCAGACCAGCGTTTTGCCGAGCGTCGGCCGGATGTACTAACATTTAAAACAGATACATTAACTAAAGACATAACGGTAACGGGAAGTGTGATCGCAGACCTGTTGACAAGCATCTCAACGACAGACGCGGATTTTGTGGTAAAGATCATCGACGTGTTCCCTGAATACATGGGCTTTAACGATGTGGATATTTACGCAGTGGAAGATGCTCCAAACATTTACCCGATGGGCGGTTATGAAATGTTAGTACGTGCTGAAATTTTTCGCGGCCGTTACCGCAAAAGCTATGAAAATCCGGAGGCCTTTATGCCGGGTGAAGTTGAAGAAGTAAAATTCAATTTGCCTGATGTTGCACATACTTTTAAAACCGGCCATCGCATCATGGTCCAGATACAGAGTAGCTGGTTTCCGCTTGCAGACAGAAATCCGCAGCAGTTTATTGATATCTATCACTGCGATGAAAAAGATTTTATCAAAAGCGATATAAGGAT